>NZ_JBHUAL010000107.1:0-31410 GCF_042789775.1 Kitasatospora sp. NPDC056800
TCGTACGGGGCGGGCTCGTTGGCGTACGACTCGGTCAGCGCGCCCATGATGTCGCCGGTGGCCTCGCCCAGGCCGGACTCGTTGTTGGCGCCGCCGGGGGTGTACTGGTCGATGCCGTGGCCGAACTCGTGGCCGACGACGTCGATGGAGGCGATCCACTTGTTGGCCTGGCTGTGGCCGATGGATATCGTGCTGCCGTCCCAGTAGGCGTTGACGTCGTTGAGGCCGACCTTGACCGGCCAGCTGCCGCCGTTGCCGTTGTGCCCGTTGCGACCGAGCCAGTCGCGGAGCATGTCCCATTCCTTCTGGGCCGCGAACATCGCGTCGCCGCAGCCGGTCTCCTTGCTGGAGGCGCTGCCGGTGCCCCAGGAGTCGCTGGACTTGGAGAAGACCTGGCCGGTGCTGTAGTCGGAACACGACAGGCCGGGCCGGTTCGGGTCGCGCAGCGAGTAGGAGCCGCCGGAGTTGGTGGTGCTGATGGTGACGGGCGCGGGGCCGTTCCACTCGCTGTTGATGGTGCCGGCGCGCACGTCGTCGTAGCTGTCGACGACCTCGCCGGTGGTGGCGTCCACGAAGACGTGCAGGCGGCTGGGGGCGCTGCCCTTGTGGCCGGTGAGGACGGTCTCCCAGGCCAGGCGGCCGGTGCCGTCCTTGACGCGCACGACCAGGCGGCGGGACTCGACGGAGTCGACGGCGGCCAGCTTGGTGCGGGCGGTCTTCTCGGCGTGCTCGGCGCTGACCTGCGGGGCGGTCGAGCCGCCGACGGGGCCGGTGGCGGCGGACTGCAGGGCGCGGACCTTGCCCTGGGAGTCGGCGAGGACGACCGCGTCGCCGCCGACCACGGGCAGGCCGTGGTAGCTGCGCTCGTAGGAGACGGAGTAGAGGCCGCCGAGCCAGGGGGTGACGGTCTTGCGCTCGTAGGTCTCGCCCGGGCCCTTGGCCAGCGCGTCCAGTCCGGCCGCGGCGACGGCGTCGGCGGCGTTGACGGCGGCGGCCAGGGCGCTCGGCGGCGCCGGGGAGGGGGTGGGCGCGGCGGTGGCCGGGCCCGTGGCGGCGGCGATCATGCCGGCCAGCACGGTCAGGGTGGTCGCCGTGGTCAGCAACCTGCCTGCGGTGACTCTGCGTTGCATCGAGGCTCCTCGCATGTGGGGGTCCTCGACCGCGGACGGTAGGGGCTGGTGGCGCGCCGCGGGGCCGTATCCGGGGGACGGCCGTGCGGGCCGTCCGCGCTCGGGTGCCCGAACCCTCACACGGCGTCATGCTCGGGTCAATGCCCGGTGCGCGCGGGGCGGTGGGTTGGCGAATTCCGTCAAGCCGGGCGGTCCGGTTCGGCGCCAACCTGGGCTTTTGTCCCAGTGGTTGAGACCACATCAGGTGACGGGTCATGATCGGACGGCGACCGGTCGGGGCGGGCCGGCGGCGGTGGGCCGGGCCGGTGGGCGGGCCTCCGGGGGCGCCCGGCCATGGGGCCCCGGGCGCTCCCCCGACGGCGCCCCGGGCGGGCCGGCGCCGCGGGGGCGCGGCGGCGGGCCGGTCGGCGCCGGGGTCGCGGGCACGGCGGCGGGACCGGGCATCCGGTAGCAGGCTGTGACGGGGCGGAAACCCACAGCGCTTGACAGCCCCTCGCCCGGTGGCGCGTACTGGAACGAGGACAAACAGCAGACAGGGCCCTGTGCTCCGGATATCCGTCGGATACCGCGGCCGGTGCGAAAGCGGCGACAGGGCGTGCTGGGATCTCGGTACCCCCTCACGCCGCCTTCGGCCCGGTGCCCGACGGCGGTTTTCGCGTGCGGGCACCGCGCCGCCGCCGTTCGGACGGTGCGCCCGCGGTGGCGCCGCCGGAGCCCGTGGCCCGTCCGAGGGGCCGCCATGAGACCGACGTCGAGACCGACCGATGTTCGAACGCGGGAGGACGGTACCGGCGATCCGCCCACGGGGCGCCGCCGCACCGTCGCCCTGCCGCGCGTCCTTCACGCGAGCCCTGGCATCCGCCGTCCGACGGGGTGCCGCACGGCGGCTCGTCCACGGAAAGGCGGGCACCATGGTGCTCGATTCGACCACGCTGCACTCGAGCATCGAGGACCCGGTTCTCGACCGGATGAACTTCCTCAACGAGATCACGTCCAGCTACCCGGACGCGGTGTCCTTCGCGCCGGGCCGCCCCTATGACGGATTCTTCGAGGTCGAGGAGGTCCACACCTACCTGCGCCGGTACGCGGCCTACCTGGAGAGCCGGGGCGCGGGGCCGGCCGAAGTGCGCAGCGGCTTCTACCAGTACGGGCCGGCGGCGGGGCAGATCCGGGAGCTGATCGCGTACTCGCTGCGGCAGGACGAGGGGTTCGAGGTCGCGCCCGAGGCGATCGTGGTGACGGTCGGTGCGCAGGAGGCGATGTTCCTGGTGCTGCGCGCGCTGTTCGCGACGCCCGCGGACGTGCTGCTGCTCGTGACCCCCTGTTATGTCGGGATCATGGGGGCCGCGCGGCTGCTGGACATCCCGGTGGTCGCGGTGCCGGAGCGTGACGGGCGGCTGGTGGTGGCGGACCTGGACGCGGCGGTGCGGGAGCAGCGCGCGGCGGGTCGCCGGCCGCGGGCCGTGTACGTGGTGCCGGACCACGCGAATCCGACCGGGTCGACGCTGGACCTTCCGACGCGTACCGGGCTGCTGGAGCTGGCCGGGCGCCAGGGTCTGCTCGTCCTGGAGGACAGTCCCTACCGGTTGAGCGGCCCGGGGCCGCGGTGCCCGATGCTCAAGGCGCTCGACACGTCGAGGAGCGTGATCCAGCTCGGCACCTATTCCAAGACGGTGTTCCCCGGTGCGCGGGTCGGCTACGTGGTGGCCGACCAGGAGGTGCGCGACGGGCGCGGCGGGATCCGGCTGCTGGCGCGGGACCTGGCGAAGGTGAAGAGCATGGTGACGGTGAACACGTCCTCGCTCAGCCAGGCGGCCGCGGCGGGTGCGCTGCTGGGTTCGGACGGGCGGCTGTCGGTGCTGAACGCGCGGGCGGCCGAGCACTACCGGCGCAGTATGGCCGCGACGCTCGCGCAGTTGGAGCGGTGGCTGCCGGAGCGGCGGCGCCGGGAGCTGGGGGTGGGCTGGAACCGGCCCGACGGCGGTTTCTTCCTCACGCTGCGCACCGGTTTCCGGACCGGTACGGCGGCGCTGGAGCGGTCGGCCCGGGAGTTCGGGGTGATCTGGACGCCGATGGAGTTCTTCCATCCGCACGGCGGGGGCGAGCGGGACATCCGGCTGTCGATCAGCTACCTGACGCCCGGGCAGGTGGTCGAGGGCGTCGAGCGGCTGGTGCGGTTCGTGGAGACGCTCAGTGAGGAGACGCGCGGCGGTGGGGCGCGCGGTGGTGGACGCACGGTGGTGACGTGCCCGGTACCCGGAACGGAGAGTGACGCACCATGACCACGGCCCTGGACCGAGCGCCGGCCGCCACGGTCCCGCGCATCGTGAGCGTGGGCACCGCCGTGCCGCCCGAGCACTACTCCCAGGAGGAGCTGCTGGACCTGTTCGGGATCACCGACCGCCGGGTGCGCTCGGTGTTCCTGCTGGGCTCCATCCGGCAGCGTTCGCTGGTGCTGCCGCCGGCGGCGCCGGACGGCACCAGGCTCCGGGAGAGCCAGGGCGACCTGCTGGACAAGCACAAGGCGTGGGCCGTGAGCATGGGGGCGGACGCGCTGCAGCTGTGCCTCAAGCGGATCGGGGCCGACCTGTCGGAGGTGGCGTACCTGTGCTGCGTGACCTCGACCGGCTTCCTGACGCCGGGGCTGAGCGCGCTGCTGATCCGCGAGCTGGGCATGGACTGGCACACCGCGCGGGCCGACATCGTCGGCATGGGCTGCAACGCCGGGCTCAACGCGCTGGCGGTGGTGGGCAACTGGGCGGTGGCGAACCCGGGCCGGCTGGCCGTGATGGTCTGCTCGGAGGCCTGCTCGGCCGCGTACACGATGGACGCCACGATGCGCACGGCCGTGGTGAACAGCCTGTTCGGCGACGGGGCCGCGGCGGTGGCGGTGGTGGCGGACCCGGTGAACGACGGGCGCCGCACGGCGGAGGGGGCCGAGGACGAGGAGGCCGAGGAGGAGGGGCCCGGCCGCCGGCTGGAGGGGCCCCGGATCCTGCGGACCGCGAGCGTGACCATCGTCGACGCGATCGACGCGATGCGCTACGACTGGGACCGCGACCAGGGCCGCTTCAGCTTCTTCCTGGACCCGCAGGTCCCCTACCTGGTCGGCGCGCACGTGGAGGGGGTCGTCGACCGGCTGCTGGCGGGCACCTCGCTGCGCCGCGACGACGTCGCGCACTGGCTGGTGCACTCCGGCGGCAAGAAGGTCATCGACGCGGTCGCCGTCAACCTCGGGCTGACCCGGCACGACCTGCGGCACACCATCACCGTGCTGCGCGACTTCGGCAACGTCTCCAGCGGCTCGTTCCTCTTCTCCTACGACCGGCTCCTGCGGGAGGGCGTGGTCCGCGACGGCGACTACGGCGTGCTGATGACCATGGGGCCGGGTTCGACGATCGAGTCCGCGCTCATCCAGTGGTGAACCGACCCTAGGGAGACCGCAATGCCCGTCAACGCCCTGCCCGAGGGCCCCGTGCTGCACGTGGACGGCCGCCGGGAGATCTCGGCCGAGCTGACCGCCGCCCTCGGCGCCCTGTGCGACGAGGCGGAGAGCGCCGGCGCCGACGCCGCGACCCTGTTCCTGTCCGGCGCCCCCGACGGCGAGGCGGTGGCGAAGGCGGGCGACACCGCCGCCGTCACGAAGTGGGAGCGGGCGGTACGGCGCTTCGAGCGGCTGCGGCTGCCCACCCTGGCGGCGGCGAGCGGGGAGTGCGGCGGCGTCGCGCTGGACCTGCTGCTGGCGGCCGACGTCCGGGTGGCGGCCCCGGACCTGCGGCTGCTGCCGTCCTTCCACGGGCAGGCCGTCTGGCCGGGCATGGCCGGCTACCGGCTGGTCCAGCAGCTCGGGCCGGCCCGCGCCCGGCGCACGGTGCTCTTCGGGGTGCCGATCACCGCCCGCGAGGCCCTGGAGCGCTGCCTGGTGGACCAGGTGAGCCGGGACCCCGGGCGCACCCTGGCGGCCGCCGCCCGGCTGCTGCGCCGCCTGTCCGGCCCCGAACTCGCGATCCGCCGCCAACTGGCCTTCGACGCCCAGTGGATGAGCTTCGAGGACGCGCTCGGCCCGCACCTGGCCGCCTGCGACCGCGCGCTGCGGCGCACCCGGGCCCCGGACGGGGTGACGGCGTGAGCGCGGCCACCGGGCGGGCGCCCGCCGCCGTACGGGAGCGCGGCGCGGACGGGCTCGACCGGGCGGCGCGGCTGCTGCCCCCGTTCCCCGCGCCCGGGCCGCGCACCGGCGAGGAGCGCGAGCGCGCCGAGCGGGAGCTGGACGCCGGCCGCGCGCGGCGCACCGCCTTCCTGGACCGCCACGCCGAGGAGCTCTACGACCGGATCACCGCGGGCCGCACCCTGCGCCCCCGGCTGGACGCCCTGGTGGAGGGCGCCGCGTCCGCCGTACCGAACCTGGTGCCCACCGCGGCGCAGCTGCGGGCGGAGCGGGCCCTGCCGGTGGCCGAGCGCCTCGGCTACGAGGTCGACCTGGGCGTCCTGCTGCGCGGCGTGCTGCGCGGCCCGGCCGCCGGCGGCCACCTGATGGACTCCATGCTGCGGCCCACCGGGCGGGCGCTGGAGCTGCTCGGGGAGTTCCGGGCCACCGGGGTGGTGCGGATGGACAGCACCCGGCTGGAGCGGCGCGCGGGGGTGGCCCGGATCACCATGTGCGCCGGGGACCGCCTCAACGCCGAGGACGAGCAGCAGGTCGACGACATGGAGACCGCGGTCGACCTCGCGCTGCTGGACGAGGGGTGCGAGATCGGGCTGATCCGGGGCGGCGAGATGACCCACCCGCGCTACGCGGGGCGCCGGGTGTTCAGCGCCGGGATCAACCTCAAGCGGCTGCACGCGGGCGAGATCACCCTCGTCGGGTTCCTGCTGCGCCGTGAGCTCGGCTACCTCAGGAAGCTGCTGCTCGGGCTGCGCACGGACGACGCGTCCTGGCGCTACCCGTTCACCGACATGCCGTGGGTGGCCGCGGTGGACGGCTTCGCGATCGGCGGCGGCATGCAGCTGCTGCTCGCGGTGGACCACGTGCTCGCGGCCTCCGACGCCTACCTGAGCCTGCCGGCCGCGCAGGAGGGGATCGTCCCGGGCGCGGCGGACTTCCGGCTGCCCGCGGTGACCGGCCCCCGGCTGGCCCGGCAGATCATCCTCGGCGGCCGGCGGGTGCGCGCGAGCGACCCGGAGGCCCGCACGCTCGTCGACCAGGTCGTCGACCCGGCGGACCTCGACCGGGCCGTCGAGCGGGCCCTGGAGCTGCTGCGCGACCCGGCCGTCACCGCCAACCGCCGCATGGTGAACCTCGCCCTGGAACCGGCGGACGGCTTCCGCGCCTACCTGGCGGAGTTCGCCGTCCAGCAGGCGCTGCGCATCCGCGCGGCGGACGTGCTCGGCAAGGCGGGCCGCTTCACGGCCCGGCCCTCCGGGTGAGAGCGCCGCGCCGCTGCCCTCCCCCGCCGCCCCGGCGGGCGGCACCCGAACGAACAAGGAGACCGAGATGACCAGCCCCTTCGACGACCCGGACGCCTCCTACCTCGTGCTGGTCAACCCCCTGGGCCAGTACTCGCTGTGGCCCGGGTTCGCGCAGGTGCCCGCCGGGTGGCGGATCGCCCGCGGCCGGGGCTCCCGCGACGAGTGCCTGGCGTACGTCGACCGCGTCTGGACCGACCAGCGCCCGCCGGCCCCGACGGCCGCGGCGCCGGACGGCAGGGAGGTCGTCGCGCCATGACGAGCGGCCCGGGCCCGCTGATCACCATCCGGGCGACCCCCGGCGACGGGACGCAGCCGGCCCGGGGGCAGGTCAGGCCCGGCACCTCCCGGCGGATCCTGCCCTACCTGCGGCCCTACCGGCGGCAGATCGTGGCGCTGCTGACGCTGACCGTGGTCGACGCCCTCATCACCGTCTCCACGCCGCTGCTGTTCAAGGAGCTCATCGACCGCGGCATCGTGCCGCGCGACCGGGCCGTGGTGGCGGGCGCCGCCGTCGCGGTGGCGGTCCTGGCGCTGCTGCAGGCCCTGGTGGGCTTCCTGGTCAGCCGAAGTTCGGCGCGCATCGGCGAGGGGCTGATCTACGACCTGCGCACCGAGGTCTTCCGGCACGTGCAGCGCCAGCCGCTCGCGTTCTTCACCCGCACCCAGACCGGCTCGCTGGTGAGCCGGCTCAACACCGACGTGATGGAGGCCCAGCAGGCGGTGACGGTGCTGCTGTCCAACGTGCTCTCCAGCCTGCTGGTGCTCTGCCTGGTGGTCGCCACGATCTTCTACCTGTCCTGGCTGATCGGCCTGGTGGTGCTCGTCACGGTGCCGCTGTTCGTGCTGCCGGGCCGGGTCGTGGGGCGGCGGCTGCAGCGCAACCTGCGCACCTCGATGCAGCTGGACGCCGAGCTCGGCTCGCTCATGCAGGAGCGCTTCAACGTGGCCGGCGCGCTGCTGGTCAAGCTCTACGGGCGGCCCGAGCGCGAGGACGGCCGGTTCGCCGGCAACGCGGCCCGGGTGCGGGACGTGCGCGTGGTCACCTCCGTCTACGCGCGGATGCTGCTGGTGACGGTGACGCTGCTGGCCTCGCTGGCCACCGCGGTGGTCTACGGCGTCGGCGGCGAGCTGGTGGTCGCCGGGAGCATCCAGATCGGCACCCTGGTGGCCCTGGCCACCCTGCTGGCCCGGCTCTTCGGCCCGATCAACCAGCTCTCCAACCTGCAGTCGAACTACCTGACCGCCCTGGTCTCCTTCGACCGGCTCTTCGAGGTGCTGGACCTGAAGCCGCTGATCGTGGAGCGGCCCGATGCCGTCGCCCTGCCCGTACCGGGCCCGGGCCGGGCCCCGGAGGTCGAGTTCGAGGACGTCTCCTTCCGCTACCCGGCCGCGAAGGAGGTCTCCCTCGCCTCGCTGGAGACGCTGTCGCTGCCGGCCCCGGAGCGCTCCGGCACCGCCCAGGCGCTGCGCGGGGTGAGCTTCCGCGCCCCGGCGGGCCGGCTGACCGCGCTGGTCGGGCCCTCCGGCGCGGGCAAGACCACCGTCAGCCAGCTGGTGGCCCGGCTGTACGAGCCCACCGGGGGCACCGTGCGGATCGGCGGCGTCAACGTGCGCGACCTGTCCCTGGCCTCGCTGCGCGACACCGTCGGCATGGTCACCCAGGACGCCCACCTGTTCCACGACACCATCCGCGCCAACCTGCTCTACGCCAAGCCGGACGCCACCGAGGCGGAGCTCGTCGAGGCCTGCGAGGCCGCGCAGGTCCGGGACGTGGTCGCGGCGCTGCCCGACGGCCTGGACACCGTCGTCGGCGACCGCGGCTACCGCTTCTCCGGCGGCGAGAAGCAGCGCCTGTCGATCGCCCGGCTGCTGCTCAAGAAGCCGTCCGTGGTCGTGCTCGACGAGGCCACCGCGCACCTGGACTCGGAGTCCGAGGCGGCCCTGCAGAAGGCGCTGTGGACGGCCCTGGCCGGCCGCACCGCCCTGGTGATCGCGCACCGGCTGTCCACGATCCGCGAGGCCGACCAGATCCTGGTGCTCCAGGACGGGCGCGTGGTCGAACGCGGCCGGCACGCCGCGCTCGTCGACGCCGGCGGCCTGTACGCGGAGCTCTACCGCACCCAGTTCGCCGACCCGCCCGCGCCGCGCCCCGAAGCCGGACCGGACCCGGCCGACGGCTACGGCGCCCCGCCCCCGCTGCCGCCCGGCGGAGGCCCCCTGCGCCTGCTGCCGCCGCCCCAGGCGGCGGCCGGCCCCGACCGACCCGAACGGCCCGACCAACCCGAACGGAGAGCACGATGAGCCAGCTGACGGTCGAGGACGTGTGGCCGCTTTCCCCGCTGCAGGAGGGACTGCTGTTCCACGCCTCGTACGACCAGGACGCGCCCCGGGACGTGTACGTGGGGCAGCGGGTCCTCAACCTCGACGGCGAACTGCGGCCCGAGGTGCTCCAGGCCTCCTGGCAGGCGCTGCTGGACCGGCACGCGAGCCTGCGGGCCGGCTTCCGCTCCCGCGCGGCCGGCGACACCGTCCAGGTGATCGCCAAGGGCGTGCGGATCCCGTGGACGTACGCCGACCTCGGCGCACTGGACGAGCGGGAGGCCGACGCCCGCGCCGGCGCCCTGGCCGCGACCGACGCCCGGCGCTTCGACCTCGGCCTGCCCCCGCTGCTGCGGGTGCTGCTGCTGCGCGCCGGCCCCGACCGGTACCGGATGGTGGTGACGATGCACCACATCCTGATGGACGGCTGGTCGCTGCCGATCCTGTTCGACGAGCTGTGGCGGATCTACGACAACGGCGGCGACCCCTCGGTGCTCCCCAAGGTGCCGCCGTACCGCGACTACCTCGCCTGGCTGGGCCGCCGGGACACCGACGCCGCGCGCGCGGCCTGGCGCGCGATGCTGGCCGGCACCGGGGAGCCCACCCTGGTGGGCCCGGCCGACCGCAGCGGCCCGCCGGTGATGCTCCGGCACGTGATCGACCGGATCGGCGACGACCTCACCGACCGGCTGCGGGAGACCGCGCGCGACGCCGGGGTCACCCTCAACCGGGTCTTCCAGGTCGCCTGGGCGCTGCTGGTCGGCAAGCTGTCCGGCCGCCTGGACGTGGTCTTCGGCGCGACCGTCTCCGGCCGCCCCGCCGACGTGCCACAGGCCGACCGGATGGTCGGGCTGTTCATCAACACCGTGCCGGTGCGCGTGCGCCTGGACGCGGCCGTGCCCTTCCGCACCGCCATGGCCGCCCTCCAGGACCAGCAGGCCGCCCTGCTCGACCACCAGCAGCTGAGCCTGCCCGAGATCCAGCGCGCCGGCGGCCCGGGCGCGGTCTTCGACACCCTGATGGTCTTCCAGAACTACCCCCGCGGCCCGATGGCCGCCCCCGCCGCCGACCCGGCCGCGCCCGGCGCGCCGCGGCCCGCCGCTCCCCCGCCCCCGGGCGAGGGCCTGGGCGGCACCGCGCTGCGCAGCGGCGAGCAGGCCGGCGGCCCGCTGGGGCATGGGCCGGGCCCGGAGCCGCCCGCGCCCGCCGACGGGACGTCGAAGCCGCCGCCGATGCCCGCCTGGGTCTCCCGGCGCGGCCCCGCCGGGGTGCGGGTGGCGGCCGGCGGCGGCGAGGAGGCCGCCCACTACCCGCTGACCGTCGTCGTCACGCCGGCCGACGACACCGAGATCCGGCTGGACTACCGGCCCGACCTGTTCGACGAGCGCACCGCCCGCGGCCTCGTCGACCGGATGACGCTGGTGCTGCGCCAGGTCGCGGCCGACCCGGACGTGCCCCTGGGCCGGCTCGACGTGCTGACCGGCGAGGAGCGGCGGGACCTGGACGGCTCCGGGAACCGGACCCGCCGCGAGCTGCCCGAGGCGACCCTCGCCGAGCTCTTCGAGCGGCAGGTGCGCCGCACCCCCGCCGCGGTGGCCGTGGTCGCCGGGGACACCGAGCTGACCTACGCCGCGCTGGACCGGCGGGCGAACCGCCTGGCGCACCGGCTGGCCGGGCTCGGCGTGGGCCCCGAGACGCTGGTGGGCGTGGTGGCCGAGCGCTCGCCCGAGCTGATCACCGCGCTGCTGGCGGTGGTGAAGGCCGGCGCGGCGTACCTGCCGATGGACGGCCGGCACCCGGCCGGGCGGCTCCGCGCGGTCGCGGCGCAGGCGGGCCCGGCCGTCGTGCTGGTGGACGCGCCCAACGCCGGGCGGGGCCTGGCCGACGCCGGACTGTTCGCCCCCGCCGAGGTGCTGCGCCTGGCGGCGGAGCCCGCCGAGGAGACGGACGCGGACGCGGAGGCCGGGGCCTTCCCGCCGGTGCCGGTCCGGCCGGAGAACCTCATGTACGTCATCTACACCTCCGGGTCCACCGGCCTGCCGAAGGGCGTCGCGGTGACCTACGGCAGCGTCCTCGCCTTCTGCCTCGACGAGTGCTGGTCCAGCGGGGCCCTGGAGCGGGTGCTGGTGCAGGCCAACCACGCCTTCGACGCCTCCACCTACGAGATCTGGACGACGCTGCTGCACGGCGGCCGGCTGGTGCTGGTGCCCCCCGGGGACATCGACACCGTCGAACGCGGCCGGCTGATCGCGGCCCAGCAGGTCACCAACGTGCACGCCACGGCCGGGCACTTCCGGGTGCTCGCCGAGCAGGCGCCGCACATCTTCGGCGGCGTGCGCGAGGTCTCCACCGGCGGCGACGTCGTCTCCGCGAACGCCGTACGGACCCTGCTGCGCTCCCACCCCGGCATGGTGGTGCGCACCACCTACGGCCCCACCGAGACCACCGCCTTCACCACCCAGCTGCCCTTCACCGACCCGGACGCGGTGCCCGACACGGTGCCGCTGGGGCGGCCGATGGACAACACCAGGGTGTTCGTCCTGGACGCGTTCCTGCGGCCGGTGCCGGTCGGCATGACCGGCGAGCTCTACCTCGCCGGGGCCGGACTGGCCCGCGGCTACCTCGGCCGTCCCTCACTCACCGCGGAGCGCTTCGTGGCCTGCCCCTTCCCCGCCGAGGACGAACCCGAGGGCGCCCGGATGTACCGCACCGGCGACCTGGCGCAGTGGACCCCGGACGGGCAGCTGCTCTTCCTCGGCCGCGCCGACGAACAGCTCAAGATCCGCGGCTTCCGCGTCGAGCCGGCCGAGATCGAGGCCGTGCTCGCCGCGCACCCCGGCGTCGCCCAGGCGCTCGTCGTCGCGGTCGAGGACGAGGACGGCCACAAGCGGCTGGCCGGCTACGCCGTGCCGGCCGGCGGCGACGAGTCCGCCCTCGACCCGGAGGCGCTGCGGGAGCACCTCGCCGGGAAGCTGCCCGAGTACCTGGTCCCGGCCTCGGTGACCGTCCTCGGGGCCCTGCCCGTGACGGCGAACGGCAAGCTCGACCGGGCCGCCCTGCCCCGGCCCGTCTTCGCCGGCCGGGCGGCCGGACGCGAGGCGGCCACCGACGCGGAGGAGCTGCTGTGCCGGCTGTTCGCCGAGGTGCTGAACCTCGAACAGGTCGGCCCGGAGGACGACTTCTTCGTCCTCGGCGGCGACTCGATCACCTCGATGCTGCTGGCCGGGCGGGCCGGCAAGGCCGGTCTGGCGATCTCGCCGCGCCAGGTCTTCGAGCTGTGCACGCCCGCGGAGCTCGCACGGGTGGCCGGACCGGTCGACGGGACGAAGGCGCAGCACGCCGAGGACGTCCCCTACGGCCCGGTCCCGCTGACCCCGGTGATGCGCGAGGTCGCGCGGCGCGCGGGCTCGGTGGCCCGCGCGGGCAGCCAGGCGATGCTGCTGACCGCGCCGCCCGGCCTGACGACCGGGCAGCTGGCGGACGCGCTGCAGGCGGTCCTCGACCGGCACGAGGTGCTGCGGGCACGGTTGGAGGAGGACGAGGAGCAGCTGGTGGTGCCCGAGCCGGGCACGTCCTGGGCGGTCGCCGCGGCGGACCTGGTGAGCCGGGTGGACGCGGCCGGCCTCGACGGGGAGCGGCTGGACGCGCTGGTCGACGAGCAGGCCACCGCCGCCGAGGCCGCGCTCGCGCCGCGCGACGGCGTGATGCTGCGCGCCGTGCTCCTGGAGCGCGGCGCCGGGCGCAGCGGCCTGGTGCTGCTGACGGCCCACCACCTGGTGATCGACGGCGTCTCCTGGCGGGTGCTGGTGCCCGACCTGGCCCTGGCCCACGCGGCCCTGGCCGCCGGCGGCGCGGACGCGGCCGGGGCGGCGGTCGCCGCCGAGGCGACGTCGTTCCGCCGCTGGGCGGTCGCCCTGGCGGAGCGGGCCCGGGCGCAGCGGACGGTGGACGAACTGCCGGACTGGCGGCGGGTGGTGGACCGGGTCGAGGAGCCGCTCGCCGACCGGCCGCTCGACCCGCGCGTGGACACCGCGGGCGGCGGCCGCTCGCGCGCCGAGCTGACCGTCCCGGCGCGCACCGCGGGGCCGCTGCTGGCGGCCCTGCCCGCCGCCTTCCACGCGGGCGTGGACGACGTGCTGCTGTCCGGTCTGGCCGCGGCGCTCGGCGAGTGGCTGCGCGCCCGGGGCAGGCCGGTGCCGGAGGGGTTCCTGGTCGACCGGGAGGCGCACGGCCGGGTGCCGCTGTCGGAGGACATGGACCTGACGCGCACGCTCGGCTGGTTCACCGCCGTCCACCCGGTGTGGCTGGAGACCGGGCCGATCGACCCGGCCGAGGTCCGGGCGGGCGGGGAGGACGTGGCGCGGCTGATCAAGCGGGTCAAGGAGCAGCTGCGGCAGCGGCCGGGCGACGGTCTGGGGTACGGGCTGCTGAGGTACGCCAACCCGGCCACGCGGTCGGTGCTCGCGCCGTTGGCGGCGCCGCAGATCGGGTTCAACTACCTGGGCCGGTTCGGCGGTTCCGGTGAGGAGGCGGGCTCCGCGGACGCGGACGCCGGGGTGGGCTCCGCGGCCGGTGGGCGGCCGTGGACGTCGGCGGGCGAGCACGTGATGCCCGGCGGTGTCGACCCGGCGATGCCGCTGCGGCACGTGCTGGAGATCAACGGCCGGGCGCGGGACCTGCCCGAGGGCCCCGAGCTGTCCTTCGTCCTGGAGTCGCCGGCCGGGCTGCTCGGCGGGGCGGAGCTGGCGGACCTCGCCGAGCGCTGGCGGGCGGTGCTGGAGGGCCTGGTGCGGCACGCCGACGAGGGCTCCGGCGGCCACACCCCGTCGGACTTCTCGCTGATCTCGCTGGGCCAGGAGGACATCGACGAGTTCGAGTCCGCCTTCGGCGGCGGGGACGGCGCGAAGGACGGCGAGAAGGACGGCGGCTGAGGCGGCGGGCAGGGGTCGCGGTCCCGGTGGGCGCGGCCCCTGCCCGGGGGTCAGCCGTCGCTGCCGATCGGGCAGGTCGCGTCGGGGGCGTGGCCGAGGGGCCAGGCGAGGCCGACCAGGACGGCGTTCTTGATCTTCGGGTCGAGTTCGACGACGGGCACGGCCTTGTTGTAGGCGTTGCCCTGCGGGTCGAGGCAGATCCAGCCGCTCGCGCCGTTGACCCGGTTGCTGCCGTGCATCCGCCTCCAGCCCTCGGTGACGTCGTCCGTCGAGGGCATCGCCACCTTGTCCGTGGTCTGGTTGCGGATGCCGGCGACGGCGGTGGTGACCGAGACGGGGCCTCGGTTGCCGATTTGTGACGTGCCGTCAGAGTTGCCGCGGGGGGCGGTCGGGCGGCCTCGGGCGGTGGGGGCCGGTCGGGGGTCAGCCGGCCGGGCCGGTCCAGATGACGTCCTTGTACTCCGTGCCCATGGTGTGGTCGAACCGGACGGAGAACGGGTCGCCCGCGCCGGCCGGCAGGGCGTACGCGGTCAGCCCGGTGGCCTCCTCGCCCGGGGCCAGGGACTTGGTGAGGATCTTCATCCGTCCGCTGCCGTCGATCAGGGTGAAGACGAGGTTGCCCTTGGCGTCCCGGACGGTGGGCAGCCCCGAACCGAGGAGCGAGACCTCCGCTGGCCCGGTGTTGACGACGGTGATCCTCACCTGGACGATCGTGGTGTCCTTGGGGGTCTCGCCCACGCCCCCGCGCGGGACGTACGGCTCCGGCGCGGCCATCGTGACCTTCAGCCCGTCCGGGTAGGTGTAGGACTGGCCGAACGACAGGCGCCGGGCCCGCTCGTCCGCGGCCCGCTTCTCCTGCTCGGCCGCGAGCCGCTGGCGCTCGGCCTCGATCCGCGCCTTCTCCTTGGCCGCCCGCTCCTCGGCGGCCTTGGTCGCGGTCTCGAAGCGGATGCGCGCGGCCTCCGCCTGCGCCTTCTGCTCCCGGTGGACCTCCTGCACCCGGTTCACGACGAACACGCCGGTGCCGACCGAGACCAGCAGGCCGGTGACGCCCAGGACCACGCCCGCCAGGGCCATCGCCCGGTTGGCCGCCAGGCCCTTGCGCACGTGGCCCAGGGCGATCGCGCCGAAGACCACGGCCAGCAGGGCGGGCAGCCAGGACAGCCAGAACAGGATGATGGTCAGGCCGAGCACGACGCCGACGATCCCGAGCACCATGGCCGCGATGCCCAGGCCGTTGCGGGGCTGCGGCGCGGGCGCCGGCATCGCGTAGGGCGGCCAGTACGGGGCGCCGGGTGCCTGGCCGGGGGCCTGACCCGGTATCTGCCCGGGGCCCGCGGCGGGGGCGTGAGCGGGGGCGGGGCCGAAGCCGGGGCCGGGGACCGTGGGGGCCGCGTCCCGGCCCTGGCCCGGCGGCGCCCACGGGTCGGCGGCGGCCGGCTCCTCGGCAGGCCGCGGGCTGCTGTCGGGCGGGACGGGAACGGTCATGCGGAATCCTTCGGGAACGGTGGGATGTCGGGCGGGCCGCTGCTCGGCCCCGGGTCGGGGGCCTCCTGCCCGGCTCCCCGACGGCAGCGGCCCGGCCCCACGCGTCACCCCCTGGGACGGGACGCCGGCCGGGCCGGCGAGTGATCAAGATATACAGTGCCGGGCCGCGGCCTCCCGCCGGGTACCCGGTGGGCGCCCGGTGGTGTGGGCGGGGCGCGGCGCGGGGACGGTCGCGGTGTGACGGGCGGCCCGGAGAGCGTGTTGGTCGTGGTGCGGGGTCCGAGCGGCGCCGGGAAGTCCAGCGTCGCCGCTCGGCTGCGGGCCGCGTACGGGCGGGGCCTCGCCGTCGTCGGGCAGGACCTGCTGCGGCGTACCGTGCTGCGGGAGCGGGACGTCCCGGGCGGGGCGAACATCGGGCTGATCGACCTGGTCGCGCGGCACGCCCTCGACCACGGCTTCCACACGGTCGTCGAGGGCATCCTCGCCGCCGAGCGCTACGGGCCGATGCTGGCCCGGCTCGTCGCCGACCACCGGGGCCGCAGCTTCCTGTACTACCTCGACGTGGACTTCGACGAGACCGTGCGCCGGCACGCCACCCGCCCCCAGGCCGCCGAGTTCTCCCCCGAGGACATGGCCGACTGGTACCGGCCCCACGACCTGCTCCCCGACGGTCTCGAACGGGTCGTCGGCCGGCACAGCGGCCTGGAGGAGACGGTCGGGCGGATCCTCGCCGACACCGGCCTCGCCCCGGCTGGTTGGACGCCCCGGCCCTGAGGGGCCGTGGCCGGCGCGCGGGCTTCACCCAGGGCGGAACCCCGTGCTCTTCCCCCGGGGCGTCAAGTACCTAGGGTGTGAGGGGTGAGCACCCATGCGCCGAACGAAGCCCGCGTCATCCCCCTGCGCCCGCAGGCCCGGCCGCCCGCGTCCGGCGGGCCGTCCCGTCCCCCGCACCCGGCGCCCGTACGGCGGGAGCCGCTGTGGCGCGACGTCGTCGGCGACGTGCTGCGGCGCGAACGGCTCGCCCAGGAGCGCACGTTGAAGGACGTCGCGGAGGCGGCCCGGATCTCGATGCCGTACCTGTCGGAGCTGGAGCGCGGGCGCAAGGAGGCCTCCTCCGAGGTGCTCGCGGCCGCCGCCCGGGCGCTGGGCCTCGGCCTCGGCGACCTGCTCTCGCTCGCCCAGGACGAGCTGGCCCGCTACGCCGCCGTCCCGAGCCGCACGGGCCGGGGCCGTGCCCCGTCCACGGGCCGGTACGACGGGCTCTGCCTCGTCGCCTGACCGCTGCGGCGGCCGGCCCCGGCGGAGGGGTCAGGAGACCGCCGGGGCGAGCAGGGTGAGGGTGCGGGCGGTGGCGTCGGCCTCGGCCCGCACGCCGAGGGGCAGCGGGAGGTTGGGGCCGGCGTGGCCGAAGTCCACGCCGGCGAGGACGGGCAGCGGGCGGTCGCCGAGCACGTCCAGGACCACCTCGCGCAGCGACGGCTCTCCCACGCCTGCGGGCCCGTCGGAGCCGACCCGGTGCGGGGTGCCGACCACCATCGCCGCGATCCGGTCCAGGACGCCGGACAGCCGCAGCACGTGCAGGTCCTTCCAGACCGCGGACAGCGGCCGGTCCACCTCCTCCCAGAAGAGCACCGCGCCGTCGAAGCACGGCGCGGGGACGGCGTACGGGGTGGCCTGGAGGGCGACGAGCCGGTTGAGCAGGCCGCCGACCAGCGGGCCCCGGGCGCGGCCGTCGCGCCAGCACTGCCACGGGGAGAGCGCCGGCAGCGGCCCGGGCGGGGCCGGCACGGTGAGCACCCGTAGGTACGCCTCGCGCAGCGCCCGGTGCGCGCCGTCCTCCTCGGGCCCGCCCGCGAAGCGCTCGCTCCACTCGCCGAAGCCGTAGGTGGCCATGTCGGCGTGCACGCCGACCAGTCCGGTGCGGGCGTGCAGGGCCAGCAGCAGCTGGGAGACGTCGCTGCAGCCCAGCACCGGCTTCGGGTCGGCGCGTACGGCGTCCAGGTCCAGCTGGTCCAGCCAGCCCGTCACCGCCTGCCCGCCGGTGTGCGCGACGATCGCCCGCACCTCGGGGTCGCGCAGCAGCGCGTTGAACTCCGCCGCCTGCTCGGCGGGACGGCCCGCGGCCCACCAGTGCCGGCGCCCCTCGGCGACCGACGGGCACACCCGTACCCGGAAGCCGAGTTCCTCCAGCACGGCCGTGCCGCGAGCCAGGAGGGGCCGGTCCGCCTCGTCCAGCGGACCGGACGGCGCGGCCACCGCCACCAGGTCGCCGGGGCGCAGGGCACGCGGGTGGAGCAGGGCGGTCGGCTCGGTGGGCATGGGGCGACCCCGGTTTCGCAGGTGGGCGGATCCGGCCGGGCCGGACGGGCGGGACACCCCCGGCGGCCGCACCGGCCGGGCGGGTCGGACCGCAGTCTCGCCGTCGGCCTGCGCGGCGGCAACCGGTTTTCGCCCGGGCGGGCGGTCGCCGGGCGCTCAGCCGGGGAGGGCCGGCAGGCTCGGCAGGCGGTCCAGGGTGATGCCGAAGCGGGTGCGGTAGGCGGCGAGGGCCTCGTCGTCGGTGAGGGTCCGTTCGGTGCGTTCGCCGGCCGGGGTGGTGGTGATGAGGCGGTTGCCGCTGAGGGTCGCCCGGCCGCCGTCCGCGGTGAGCACTGTGCAGGTCGTGGAGCGGGTGAAGTGGGAGTCCGGTGAGGTGGTCTGCCACCGGCAGGTCGGGGCGAAGTCGGCGAGCTCGTACGGGCGCGCGCCCAGGCGGTACTGGGGCGTGCCGTCCCGTAGGACGTCCAGGTAGCCGTCCGTGCCGGTCGGGGTGAGGGTGAACGCGCCCTCGGCGTCGGCCTGTTCGCCGCGCTCGTCGAGGCGCAGCGGGTGGTGGCTGAAGCGGCCGAAGCCGACGTCGGCCAGCCACGGTTCGTCGAGGTCCACCCGCAGGGCGAGGTGGTCGAAGGGCGGGCCGAGCCGTTCGCCGTCGAAGACGCGGGCGGCGAGCAGGCCGACCCGGTAGCCGAGCGAGGTGAGCAACTGCGCGAAGGCGCCGTTGAGTTCGTAGCAGAAGCCGCCGCGGCGGCGGGTGACGACCTTGGCCAGCAGGGCGGCGGGGTCGAGGACGATGCTCTCGCCGAGGTGGATGTCCAGGTTCTCGAACGGGACGGTGCGCAGGTGCGCGAGCTGGAGCCGGGCGAGCGCGTGCGGGGAGGGGGCGCCGGGGTCGGGCAGGCCGATGCGGTCGAGGTAGGCGTCCCGCTGGGCGGCGGTGAGGCCGTCGGCGGGGCCGTCGGACGGCTGCTCGGGGTGTGGCACGTGATCCATCGGGCCATTCCACCCGGGCGCGGGGCGCCGGGGCCATCGGCTTTTGGTCCTACGCCCCCGGGTTCCCGCGCGCCCGGGTCCGTACGCGCCCGGGGTTCTTACACGCCTTTGCCGTCGCTCTGCCGAACGGCTGACGGGCGCCCGGCAGAGTCGTGCCCACACCGACCGCAGGACGTACGGAGGACACCGCGATGACGACGAGCACGGCGAGGGGCACGGCCACCGGGGCGAACGGCGCGAGCGCGAACGGCGCGGACACGGGCGGCGCGGGGCGGCGGGCCCGGCGGGGCGCCCTGGCCGCCGCGGCCCTGGCGGTACTGGCGACGGCGCTGCCGCTCGCCGCCGCCCCGCCCGCGCAGGCCTCCGCCGCCGGGGCGCAGGGCCGGCCCGCGTGGTGCCCGGCCGTCCCCGGCCACCGGGTCGACTGCACGACCATGCGCCGGCCCCTGGTGACGGGCGAGCCGCGCCTGGGCGGCGTCGACGTGAGCTACGCGGTGGTGCGCCACAGCCGCCCCGGTCCGGCCCTGGGCACCGTCGCCCTCAACCCCGGCGGCCCCGGCGAGACCCTGATCGACCGCGCCGAGCAGGTGGCCGGTGCGCTGCGGGGGGTGCTGGACGACTACGACGTGCTCCTGCTGGACCCGCGTGGCACCGGCCGCTCCGGCCGGCTGCCCTGCGACGTCACCGAGGCCGAGTACCGCTGGGCCCCGCGCCCCGAACAGCGCGAGCTCGTCGCCGAGTGCGCCGAGGAACTCGGCCCGCGTGCCCGCGGCTACACCAGCGCCGCCACCGCCGACGACATCGACGCCGCCCGCGAGCGCCTGGGCGCCCCCAGGCTGGTGCTGTACGGCATGTCCTACGGCACCTACCTGATGCCGGTCTACGCCGACCGCCATCCCGAGCGGGTCGAGAAGATGGTGCTGTCCGGCGCCTACCCGGTCGCCTTCGACTCCCTGGCCCGGCCCGGCGCCCAGCAGGTCTCCCTGACGCTGCGCCGGATCTGCGAGCGCAGCGGCGCCTGCGCCCCGGACACCGCGGTGCACGACCTCGCCGCCGTCGCCGAGCGGCTGCGCGCCCGCCCGCTGAAGGTGACCGCCGAGGCCGGCGGCGAGCGGCGCACCGTGCTGTTCACCGAGGACAAGCTCGCCGACCTGATGTACGAGCCGGCCACCCGCGGCATCGGCCTGCACCCCGGGGAGTCCGGGCTGCTCGGCGCCCTGCCCGCCGCCCTGCACGCCTTCGCCGCGGGCGACGAGGGGCCGCTGTCCGCCCTGGTGCGCGGCGAGATGGAGGGCACCGGCACCGAGGACCAGGCCTCCTTCCTGGCCGTCACCTGCAACGACTACGTCCGCGCCTGGGACCCGGAGGCCCCGGTGTCGGAGCGCCGCCGCCAGTACCGCGCCGCCCTGGCCGCCGCCGACCCGGCCGACTTCGGGGCCTTCAGCCCCGAGGGCTGGGCCGCGGGCCAGACCGACGGCGGGGACAACTGCCTGAACTGGCCGCGCCGGGGCACCGCCCACCCGCAGCCGACCGACCTGGGGAACCTGCCCGACGTGCCCGTCCTGGTGCTCTCCGGGGACCTCGACACCAACACCCCCGAGGTCAACTCCCGCCTGTCGGCGGCCCAGTTCCGCCACAGCGCGTTCGTCTCGGTACCCAACAGCGGACACCTCCCGGAGATGGAGTCCACCGGCTGCGCCCTGGAGATCGCCAGCGGCTTCGTCCGCACCGGCGAGGTCGGCGACACCTCCTGCCTGGTGCGGATCCCGCCGGTCGCGGTCGTCCCGGTCCCCCGCTGACGCGTCGTCGGCAGCCCCCGACCGGCCTGACCACGCCCGCCACCAGCGAGGATGACACCATGACAGATCCCACCGCCGACGCCCGGCGCACCGTCCTGGTCGTCGAGGACGACCCCGGTGTCCGCGCCACCCTCGACCACCTGCTGCGCTTCGAGGGCTACCGGGTGCTCACCACCGCCGACGGCCAGGAGGCGCTGGAGCTCCTGGAGCACCGGCGCCCCGACCTCGCGGTGGTGGACGTGGTCATGCCCCGCCTCGACGGCCTCGCGCTGTGCCGGATGCTGCGCCGGCGCGGCGACCGCCTGCCCGTCCTCGTCCTCACCGCCCGCCACCAGCTCGGCGACCGGGTCGCCGGGCTGGACGCGGGCGCCGACGACTACCTCGCCAAGCCCTTCGCCACCGAGGAGCTGCTGGCCCGCATCCGCGCCCTGCTGCGCCGCACCGAGCCGCTCGACGCCGGGGACGGCGAGGACACCGGGCTCGTCCTCGCCGACCTCGCCCTGGACCCGGCCGCCCGGCTGGCCCACCGCGGCGGGCGCCGGCTCGACCTGACCAAGACCGAGTTCGACCTGCTGGAGCTGCTGCTGCGCAACCAGGGCACCGTCCTGACCCGCCACCGGATCTACGAGCGCATCTGGGGCTACGACTTCGACACCGACTCGCGCTCGCTCGACGTGTACGTCGGCTACCTGCGCCGCAAGACCGAGGAGCACGGCGCGCCCCGGCTGATCCACACCGTACGCAACGTCGGCTACACCGCCCGGACCGCCTGATGCTGCGCACCCGCATCGGCCTGGTGGTCCTCGCCTCCGTCCTGCTGGCGATCGCCGTGCCCGTCACCGCCGCCTACCGCGGCGTCAGCACCCTGGTCTCCGACCAGCTCGACCGGAGCCTGCGGGACCGGGCCGAGACCGTGCTCGCCGCCCTGGACCTCGGCCGGCTGCCGCCCGCCCGGCCCGACACCGTCGAACAGCTGCTGCCCGCCGACGGCACCGCCCGGCCGCTGGCCCCGGGCGGCGGACCGGCGCTGCCGGTCTCCGAGCGGGCCCTGGCGGTGGCCCGCACCGGGCAGGGCTCCCACCAGGAGGACGCCACCGTCGACGGCACCCCCTACGGCGTCCTCACCCAGGCCCGCCCCGACGGGCAGGGCGCGGTGATGGTCGGCCAGACCTACGCCGGGGTCACCGAGGTCGACGACGCGTTCCTGCGGCGGATCACCGTCACCAGCGTGGCGGCCGCCGCCGCCTGCGCCCTGCTCAGCTGGCTCGTCCTCGGCCGCATCCTGCGCCCGGTGCGGCGCCTGGCCCGCGCCGCCGAGCACATCACCACCACCCGTGACCTGGCCACTCCGCTGCCCGCCGCCGGGCGCGACGAGGTCGGCGGCCTCACCCGGGCCTTCGAGTCGATGGTCGGCGCGCTGCGCCGCTCCCGCGAGCAGCAGCAGCGCCTGGTCCAGGACGCCAGCCACGAGCTGCGCACCCCGCTGACCTCGGTGCGCGGGTGCGCCGAGCTCCTCCAGCGCGCCCGCGGCCGGCTCGCTCCCGAGGACGAGGAGCAGATCCTCGCGACCCTGGTCACCGAGACCGTCGCGCTCGACGAACTCGTGCGTGAGCTGGTCGAGTTGGCCACCGACCAGCAGAGCGCGGAGGAGCCGGAGCCGCTCGACCTGCCGGCCGCCGCCGAGGACAGCGCGCGGCGCTTCCGCCGCCGTACCGGCCGGGAGATCGCCGTCATCACCGAGGGGCCCGTCCCGGTGCTGGCCCGGCCGCGGGCGCTCCAGCGCTGCGTGGACAATCTGGTGGGCAACGCCGTCAAGTTCAGTCCGGACGGCACCCTGGTCCAGGTCCGCGTCACCGGCACCCGGCTGGCCGTGCGCGACCGCGGGCCCGGGATCGCCGCCGGCGACCGGCAGGCCGTGTTCGGGCGCTTCTACCGTGCCGCCGGCACCCAGTCGACCCCGGGTTCGGGGCTGGGCCTGGCCATCGTCCACGACCTGGTCGTCGCGGACGGCGGCACCGTCTTCGCCGCCGCCGCTCCCGGCGGCGGTGCCGAGGTCGGCTTCCGGCTGCCGCCGGCGCCGGGCGGCTGACGGTCCGCCGGACGGCGCCCCGGCGGACCGTCCGGAGGGGCCCGGGCGGACGCGTGAGCGCGAGAAGTCCGACCCCGGCCGGACCCCCGCGCGGGACGGGGCCCGTCAGGCCGGGAGGAGGTGGGCGGCCACCAGGGTGGCGAAGTCCTCGGGGGTGAGGATGCGGATGCCGAGCTCCTCGGCCTTGGCGCGCTTGGAGCCGGCCTTCTCGCCCGCGACCAGGAGGGTGGTGCGCTTGGAGACCGAGGAGGAGGCCTTGCCGCCGGCGCGTTCGACCAGTTCGTTCATCTGGTTGCGGGAGAGGTCGGCGAGGGCGCCGGTCATGCTGCCGGTGACGACGACGGCCTCGCCGGCGAGCGGGCCCCGGTCGTCGGCGGGTCCGTCGGCGGTTCCGCCTTCCCCCGCCGTCGGTGTGGCGGCCGGGGCGGTGGGGGCGGTGACGGCGGTGCCCACGCCGAGGGCGGCGAGGCGGTCCAGCAGCGGGGCGAGTTCGGCGAGTTCGGCGGCGACGACGCGGGCCTTCTCGGTGCCGATGCCGTCGACACCGGCCAGGGTCTCGGCGTCGGCGGCCCGGATCGCCGTCATGGAGCCGAAGTGCGCGGCGATCCGGCGGGACATGGTCCGTCCGGTACCGCGGATGCCGAGGGCGCAGAAGACCCGGTTGAGCGGCCGGGTGCGGGCGGTGGCGATCGCGGCGAGCAGGTTGTCGGCGCTGGTCTCCCCCATCCGGTCCAGGGTGAGCAGCTGCTCACGGGTGAGGGTGAACAGGTCGGCGAGGTCGGTGACCAGGCCGGTTTCGACGAGCTGGACGGCGCGGGTGCCGCCGAGGCCCTCGATGTCGAGCTGGTCGCGGCCGGCCGCGTAGAGGACGGAGGCGACGGCCTGGCAGTCACGGCCGCGGACGCAGCGCCAGCGCTGTTCGGTGGTGTCGATGGCGTCGCCGCAGCGCGGGCAGGTCTCGGGGAAGGCGATCGGCTGCTCGGCGCCGGTGCGGGCGTCGAGCACCGGGGCCTCGACCCGGGGGATCACGTCGCCGGCGCGGTAGACGAAGACCTGGTCGCCGATCATCAGGCCGCGCCGTTCGATGTCGGCGGGGTTGTGGAGGGTGGCGAAGGTGACGGTGACGCCGTCGATGACGACGGGTTCGAGGACGGCGCGCGGGGCGATGACGCCGGTGCGGCCCACGTTCCACTCCACCGCGAGCAGCCGGGTGACCTGGTGCTGCGCGGCCAGTTTGCGGGCCACGGCCCAGCGCGGCGCGCGCGAGCCGGAGCCGGCCTCGGCGCGGTCGGCGGCCAGGTCGGCCTTGACGACCACGCCGTCGATCCCGAAGGGCAGTTCGGCGCGCAGTGCGGCGATCTCCTCGACGCGCCGCTGGACCTCGGCGGTGTCGGCGCAGCGCCGGGGGCGGGCGGCGGTGGTGGCGGCGGTGTGGGCGCCGAGGGCGGCGAGGTAGTCCAGCAGGGCGCTGTGGGCGAGGCCGTCGGGGCCGATGGCGTCGTAGGCGAAGAAGGTGAGTTCGATCCGGTAGGGCCGGTCCTTGGCCCGCAGGGTGCCGGCGGCGCCGTTGCGCGGATTGGCGAAGGGGGTGGCGCCGTGGTCGGCGCGTATCCGGTTGGCGTGGTCGAACTGGTCCCGGGTGAGGAGGACTTCGCCGCGCAGTTCGATGTCGGCGGGTTCGGTGAGTTCGGCGGGCAGGCCGAGGACGGCGTCGGCGGCGTGGGTGATGTCCTCGCCGGCGAGGCCGTCGCCGCGGGTGACGACCTGCTGGAGGCGGCCGGCGCGGTAGCGGGCGGCGATGGCGAGGCCGTCGAGCTTGGGCTCCACGCACCAGGCGGTGACGGGGCGGCCCAGGCGCCGTTCGAGGCCGGCGGCCCAGGCGTCGAGTTCCTCGGCGGAGAACACGTTGTCCAGGGAGAGCATCGGGGCGCTGTGCGGGACGTCGCCGTTCGCGGCGCCGCCGGCCACCTTGCCGGTCGGCGAGTCGGGCAGCGTCTCGCCGGGGTGGGCGCTCTCGTAGGCGGCGATGGCCCGCAGCAGGGCGTCGTACTCGTCGTCGCCGAGCGGGGTGGAGCCGTCGGTGTAGTACGCGGCGGCGGCCCGGACGGCGGTGGCGACGGCGTCGGCGTACGCGGACGGGGAGGACAGCGGTGCTGCGGTGGCGGTCATGCGGGAATCATGGCGGCCGGCACTGACAGGACCCCGGGTCCTGCGCTGGCAGGGCCTCGGGACGCGTACCGGCAGGGCCTCGGGTCGTGCGCCGGCGGAACGCTGGGAGGTGTCAGACCAGCCGGGCGGTGGTGGGGGTGTCGGTGCCGTGGCGGCGGGCGTCGCGGCGGGCGTGGCCGGGGGTGGGGCCGGTGCCGAGGACGCGGCCGTCGGCGAGGGCGAGCCAGGTGCCCGGGGGCGTGCCGTCGGGGACGGGGGCGGCGAGGGCGGCGGCGGGCTCGTGGCCGACGGAGGACGGCAGCGGGAGAGGGAGCGGGTGGCCCTCGCGCCACTGGGCGGTGGTGCGCTCACCGCCGGTGCGGCGGCGCCAGTACAGGTGCTGGGCGACGATCAGCGGGCCCAGGGCGGTGAGCAGCGGGAATCCGCTGGTGAGCCAGCCGGCGGCGAAGCAGGCGCTGACCGCGCTGGTGGTGAGCAGGCCGACGAGGGCGGCGACGGTGGCGGCGGTGCGGCCGTGGGCCTTGGCGGCGACGAGCGGGTAGAGGACGAGCAGCAGGAGGTCGCCGAGGCCGACGGCGACGGGGGCCGGGCCGCCGGTGAGGGCGAGCAGGGGGGCGAAGGGGCGGTCCTGGACCTGTTCGAAGAAGCGGGTGGTGGTGTCGGTGAGGGTGGTGGCGGCCAGGTCGTAGCCGGTGAGGACGGCGGCCAGGGCGGCGGTGTGGCCGGAGCGCAGGCCGCTCTGGGTCCAGAGGTTGGCGACGCCGACGACGGCGGTGGCGATCATCAGGTCGCTGCCGGCGCGGGCGGCGGCGGGGTGGCCGGTGAGGGCAGCGAGCGCGGTGGCGGCGGTGGCGGTGAGGGCGGCGGCCCAGGACCAGGGGGTGGCGCGCAGCGGGGTGGCGGCGAGCAGCGGGGCGAGGGTGAACTGGACGGCGAGGCAGGCGACGAGGCCGAAGACGGCGGAGACGGCGGCCGCGGGCAGGGTGGTGTAGAGCAGCGGGGCGAGGACGACTCCGGCGCACAGGACGGCGATGTCGCCGCCGGTGTAGACGCCGACCGGGGGGCGGGGCATCCGGACGCGGGCGAGGTACCAGGCGGCCAGGGCGGTCTCGGCGGCGACGGCTGCGCTGAGGGCGGCCAGGGCGGCGGGGTCGACGGTCATTCAGCGCCTTCCGGGGACACGGTCGGGGGCGGCGGGGGTGCCGGGGGCGGCGGGGACGTCGAAGGTGTCGAGGGCGTCGAAGGTGTGCTCGCGCAGGTCGGCGCGCAGGGGTGCGGTCGGCGGCATGGCGGCGCGGTCCTCGTACAGCAGGATGTCGGCCAGGCGCAGGCCGGCGGCGCGGGCGCGGTCCTCCAGGCGGCCGCGCAGGGCGGTGGCGGGCAGGCGGTCGACCAGCAGGTGCAGGCGGGCCGGTCCGCCGGGGCCGTCGGGGCCGTCGGTGAGGGCGTGGCGGGCGGGCAGCGGGACCTCGGGTTCGGCTTCGACCAGGTCGAGCACCTCGCGGGTGGTGACGGTGCGGCTGAGCGGGCCGTTCCAGCGGCCGAGGATCTCGGAGGTGGCGGGCAGGTGGGCGAGTTCGCAGTCGGGCGGCTCGGCGGGGAGGCGTACCAGGTCGCCGGTGGCGTAGCGCAGCAGCAGGGTGCACTCGCGGTAGGGCACGTAGGGGGTGTGCACGACGGTGCCGGTGCCGCCGGGGGCGGTGGGTTCCCAGGTGAGCGGGTCGAGGACTTCGAGGTGTCCGAACTCGGTGGTGTGGTGGAGGTGGCCCCGGGTGCAGGGGGTGGCGCCGGAGGGCAGGATCTCGGTCATCAGGTAGGCGGAGGTGGCGGTGGCGCCGAACACGGCCTCGGCGCGCCGGCGCAGCGGTGCGGAGAGCACCTCGCCGCCGACGCTGATCGACTCCAGGCCGAAGTCGGCTTCGCGCCACTTGTGCTGTTCGGCCTCCTGGACGAGGGCGGCCAGGTAGGAGGCGGAGGTGGTGAGGTGGGTGACCTGGGGGTCCTTGCCGGGCAGGCCGAGCGGGGCGGCGAGGCGGTCGAGGGCCACGGCGGGGGCCACGGTGCCGAGTTGGACGAAGCCGGCGCCGGCGCGGGTGGCCGACTCCTCGGCGTTGACCAGGGACAGGGTGGCACGGGAGCAGCCGGCGTAGGCGACGGTGTGGCGGGGGCGCAGGCCGAGGCCGAGCACGGCGGAGATGGTGCTGAAGGCGATGGCGCACTCGAGTTCGGCGCGGGAGAACCACACGGCGGTGGGGGTGCCGCTGGTGCCGGTGGTGAGCGCCTGCAGGGCGGGGCGGGCGGTGTCGGAGACGAAGGCGGCGGGCAGGGCGCGCAGGGCCTGTTTGGGGGTGACGGGGACGCGTGACCAGTCCTCGGGCTCCAACCGGTCGGGGTCGAGGCCGAGTTCGGCGAAGGTGCGGCGGTAGTAGGCGGTGTGCCGGGCCGCGGTGCGGGCGGTGGCGCGCAGGCTGCGGCGGGCCACTTCGCGCCGGACCTGCGGGTCGACGTGTCCGGCGCGGCCGGGCAGCAGGGCGGAGTCCTCGCCGGGCTCGCCGAACTCGGCGATGGTGGCGACCAGGTCCCGGGCGAGGCGCTCCAGGTCGCGGGGTTGGATCCGACGGTTCGTCAGGATTGCTGCGCCGTAGCGCAGTTGGCTCAGCGCGGTCGCGAACAAGCGGACTCCCAGGCCAGGGTCGGACGATGGGCCACCCGGCCCCGGCCGGGGTCGGTCGGATCAGACCATGTGCAGGAACATCGCGGCGGTGAGGGTGCTGAAGGCGTACTTGAGGTAGTGCTTGACCATGATCGGTTCTCCCTCGTACGGGCGGCCGGCCGCCCTGGCCGGGCGCAGCGGCGGATGTCCGGGGCCGGGTTCCGGCCTGCGGGCAACGGCAGTATAGGGACGGTCCGGCGGTGTGCAACAGGCTATGTGCACGGCCAACCTTCCGCTTGTGCAGGGGAGTTCGGTGTTGTGGGTGTGCGGTGGGGGTGTTCTGGGCACGATCTGACGAATCCATGCCGGGTGCCGGCCGTGCGACGGTCCGACACCCCCTCCCCCGAGGAGTCCCCTTGACGAACACGTTCCTGCGGCGGCTGTCCTTACCCGCCGCGCTCGCCGTCCTGACGGTCGCGGCGTCGGCCTTCGCCACCGGTACGGCCCACGCGGCCGAGCCGGGCGGCCCATGTGACCCCCGCGTCTCCCGGACCGGGCTGTACGAGGTCTCGACCGCCGTCGTCGAACCGGTGCTCACCCACTGGAAGGGCATCACCATCGCCCCGGGCACCACCGGCTCCGTCGAGACCACCGTGACCGAGGTCCAGAACGTCAGCACGACCTTCAACGCCTCGACCGAGATCAACGCGGAGGCGGGGGCGTTCTTCGCGAAGGTCTCCATCAAGGTCGGCTTCTCCGTCCAGACCAGCAAGTCCACCACCAGCACCTGGTCCCAGAAGGTCACGCTGAACTTCTCCCGCCCCGGCGACTACGCGGTGTTCAAGGGCACCAACCGCGTCCAGGGCAAGGCCGACGAGTACGTCTGCCTCCCCCGCGGCGGCTGGGGCAACAACGACCCCGGTGACGGGTACTGGGCCTACGCCTTCGGCTCCCACCCCACCTACAGCACCTTCGACGCCGAGATCGAGGGCACCGTCTCCTGCGACACCCCGGTCAACCCCGGCACCGTCCAGGAGCTGGCCCGCAACAAGCTCGTCTGCCACTGAGCCCCACCCCCGCCCGGGGCCGGTCCGTGCCCAGGACCGGCCCCGGGCGGGTCAGCGCCGGGGTACGGCGGTGTGCGGGATGGCGAGGTCGGCCATGCGGTGCAGGACGGCGGCGGGGATCGCGGGGTTCCTGGCGGCGGTGTCGGCCCGGCACGGGTCGAGCAGCAGCACCACCAGCTCCTCCGGGGGCAGGGCCGGGTTGACGCGGGCGAAGTGCCGCACGCCGCTGTCGGGGTCGGCCGCGAGCGCGGCCGCGGTGACGGGGGCGAGCCGGGGGTCGGCGGCGGCGGCCCGGCGGACGGCCGGGTCGGGGTCGGCGGCGGCCCGTTCGACGTGGGCGGCGGTGGCGGCGGGGTCGTCGAGGGCCAGGGCCCGCAGGCGCGGGTTCGGGTCGGCGGCCAGGCGCAGCAGGCCCAGGCGGGGGAAGCGGGGGTGGTTGCGCGGGCGGCCCGGGAAGGAGAGGCTGCCGTCCCACCAGCCCGCCATGTCCAGGAGCATCCGGGCCGGGGCGTCCTCGCAGGACTCGGCGAGGAGGATCCGCACCGCGCGGTCCTCGTCGCGGGCGAGGAGTTCGGCGACGTCGGCGGGCAGGCGCGGAGCCCGGGCGACGCTGCGGCGGACCAGAGTCTTCGGGGAGGCGGCGAGCAGGCGCATGGCCTCGGCGTCCGCGTGCCGGGCGACGACCCACGGCAGCTCCCCGGCGTGGGCGGCGGGGTCGATGTCGGGGACGTCAGCGGCCAGCGCGGCGAGTTCGGTGAGTTCTGCGGGGGGTGAGGGGCGGGGCCGCCTCGTCCGGCGGGGGCTTGAGGGCGCTCCCGGCCAGTTCCGCGAACAGCTCGCGCAGCGCCGCCCCGGGCGTGGCGGCGATCAGCCGCTCCCACTGGGCCGGTGACAGCCGGCCGCTCTCCGCGGCGCCCATCCGCACGCGCCGGTCGGGGTGGGCGATCGCGGCGTCCAGGACTCCGTCGGGCAGGTCGTCGCGGTCCAGGAAGTGGTGCTCGCCGGTGTCCAGGAGGCGCAGGAGCAGGTCGGCGGGGGCCGCGCGGTTGTGGCCGAGCCCGGACAGCCAGGCGAGGCCGGTCGCGCGGTCGACGGCGGTGGCGCGGGTCAGCGGGGCCCAGACGGGGCCGGGCTCGGCGGGCTCGACGGGCTGTCCGGCCTCGGCAGGGGGTGTCGGTGCTGGTGTCACCGGCGGGAGCCTACGCCCGCCGCCCGTACGGCCCGCGGGGCGGGGCCGGGCAGGTCGGAGCGGCGGGGACGGGCGGAAACGCCGGCGGCGCGGCGGCCCGGACACCCGATCCCCCAGGTGTCCGGACCGCCGCGCCGCCGGTGCGCGGTGCCCCGGGTCAGCCCGCGAGGGTGCGGGCCAGGGCGTCGAGGCCGTCGGCGTAGATGCCGGTGAACAGGTCGACGACCTCCTGCTCGGTGGCGCCGACGGGGTTGAAGCGGCCGGACCACTGGACCTCGGCGAGGTCGGCGCGGCCGGGGACGGCGTGGACGCGGATGGTGGAGACGTAGCCGTCGACCGGGAACGGGGCCTGGAGGATGGCGTAGCTGTACTGCCGCTCGGTCTCGTTGAAGTCGACGAGGCGCTCGACGATGACGTCGCCCTCGGGGTTCTTCAGGCTGCGCACGCGGCCGCCCTCGGAGGCGGTGCTCTCGGGGATGTAGGGCAGCCAGTCGGGCAGGGCGTCGAAGCCGCCGATGAGGGCCCAGACCTTCTCGGGGGTGGCGGGGACGGTACGGCTGACGGAGGTGGAGGCCATGGTCGTTTCTCCTGTCACTGCGGTGGGGTGTGCGGGTGGTCAGGCGTTGTTCGGCAGCGGGGCGGCCGGGCTGACCAGGCCGGCGGCGCGCAGCTCCTGCCAGAACGCGGCCGGGACGGTCTCGTTGAGGGCGGCGACGTCCTCGGCGATGCGGCCGGGCTTGGTGGCGCCGGGGACGGCGGCGGCGGTCACCGGGTGGGCGAGGGAGAACTGCAGGGCGGCGGCCTTGATGGAGACGCCGTGCTTGGCGGCCAGGGCCTTGAGCTCGGTGACGCGCTCGATGATGTGGGCGGGGGCCTGCTGGTACTCGAAGTGGGTGCCGCCGGCGAGGATCCCGGAGCTGTAGGGGCCGCCGACGACCATGTCGACGCCCTGCTCCTGCGCCATCGGCAGCAGCCGCTGGAGGGCGTGGTCGTGGTCGAGGAGGGTGTAGCGGCCGGCGAGGAGGAAGCCGTCGGGCTGCGGCTCGTCCAGGGCCAGGGTGAGCTCGATCGGCTCGGTCTTGTTGACGCCCAGGCCCCAGGCCTTGATAACGCCCTCGTCGCGCAGGCGGGACAGGACGCGGAAGGCGCCGGTGCGGGCCTCCTCGAACTTGGCGAGCCACTGGTCGCCGTGGAAGTCCTGGGCGATGTCGTGGACCCAGACGATGTCCAGGCGGTCGGTGCCCAGGCGCTTGAGGCTGTCCTCGACGGAGCGCTCGGTGGCCTCGGCGGTCCACACGTGGAGCATCTTGTTCGGGTTGCCGTGCTCGAAGAGGCCGCCCTTCTCGCCGAGGTCGCGGGCGCCCTCCTCCAGCTCGTCGAGGATGACGCGGCCGACCTTGGTGGACAGGACGTACTCGTCGCGCGGCTTGGTGGACAGCACCTCGCCCAGGCGCTCCTCGGAGAGGCCGGCGCCGTAGAAGGGGGCGGTGTCGAAGTAGCGGACGCCCTGGTCCCAGGCGGCTTCGACGGTGGCCAGGGCCTCGGCGTCGGGGATCGCGCGGAACATGTTGCCGAGCGGGGCGGTGCCGAAGCCGAGCTTGCCGGGGAGGATGTTCTTCAGGGACATGTCACTGCCTTTGCGGAGCGGGCGGGCGTCATGGGGGACCCGCCGGGGGTTGCGTCCGCACCGAAGGATTAGTGCAAACGCGCCTTACATGCAGGAACAATAGTTGCATACGCGTGGCAATGCAAGGGGTGGGCCGATCCCGCCGTCTACGGCCGCGGGCGGGGGCGGGGC
>NZ_JBHUAL010000108.1:0-31173 GCF_042789775.1 Kitasatospora sp. NPDC056800
GGCCGGCCGAGCGGGTGGTCCGGGTCCAGATCGGGCGCGTGGAGGTCAGGGCCGCGGAGCGCGCCCCGGCCGGCCCGCGCCGGGCGGCGGCCGCCCGCCCCTCCCCCGCGCTCGACCTGGGCGCGTACCTCGACCGGGAGCGGCCATGACCAGGCGAGTGGGCCTGCGGGCCGTCACACGTCGCGCACGGGCAGATGCCGCCGAGCGAAACGGGGAGGGCGCATGAGCAACCACCTCGCGATCGCCACCGTGACCGAGGCACTGCGGCTGCTCGTCTCCCGCGCGCTCTCGCCCGACATCCCGTTCGCGGTCGAGGTCGGCACCCGCAAGCCGCCGACCGAGCCGCCGGCCGACCCGACCATCACCGTGTTCCTCTACCAGGTCACGCCCAACGCCTCGCTGCGCAACCACGACGCGCCCACCCGCGCGACCGACGGCACCGTGCTGACCCGGCCGGCCGCCGCCCTCGACCTGCACTACCTGATCAGCTGCTACGGCGAGGAGTCCCAGCTGGTGGGCCAGCGGCTGCTCGGCTGCGTCGTCCGGACGCTGACCGAACAGCCCGCGCTGTCGCGGCAGTTGATCGAGGAGGCGGCCGCCCAGCCGTACCTCGTGGGGACGGACCTGGCCGCCTCGCCGCAGCGGGTGCGCTTCACCCCCACCACGATGGACGTCGACGAGATGTCCAAGCTGTGGAGCACGCTGCTCCAGACCCCCTACGCGCTGTCGGTGACCTATCAGGCCACCGCCGTGTTCGTGGAGGGCAAGGTCGATCCGGTGGCGGGCAAGCCGGTGCTGCGCCGCACCGTACGGGCCGTGCCGTCCCGCGGGCCGGTCGTCGAGCGGGTGCTGTCCCGCCCGGCCGGGTCCACCGGCGCGCCCGAGGAGGGGCCGGTGACCAGGGACCGGGAGCTGGTGGTGGTCGGCTCCGGTCTGCGCGCGGAGCTGGTCGTGGCCCGGCTGGGCGGGCGCCGGGTGCCGGTCGCCCCGGGCGGTGTGCGGGACGACCGGCTGGTGGTCGCCGTCCCGGCGGACCTGCCGCCCGGCGTGTACCAGCTGCAGGTGCTGCACGGCCTGGCGCTGGACGGCCGGCCCGCCGCGGAGCACCTCGCCGTGGAGTCCAACGCGCAGACCTTCGCCCGGCAGCCGCGGATCGCCGCGCCGATCGGTACGGCGGACCGTACCGACGGACCGGCCGGGGTCTCGGCCCAGATGGACGTCCGGCTGGACCTCCCGCTCCGGGACGACCAGCAGGTCCTACTGCTGCTGGACGAGTTGAGCCCGCCGACCGGGCGCGCCGGGGCGAGCTACCAGTTCCGCGCGCCCGTGCCGTCGCAGCCGCGCAGCGACCCGTACGCGGTCCGGGTGCCGGTCACCGGCGTCCGGCCGACGGTGTACCTGGCCCGGGTCCAAGTGGACGGCGTGCCGAGCGAGTTGACGGTGTCCGGCGACGGGGCCTTCACCGGTCCCGTGGTGGACCTGACGCACTGACCACAGGACGCACCGACACAACGGACGGGACGGGGGGAGAGATGGCAACGCGCCGCAGGCAGGACCGCGAAGGCCTGGCGGACGAGTCGCACCGGCAGTCGCTGTCGGCCGCGGTCGCCGCCGTGCTCGCACGGGTCGACGCGCACGCGGCCGGCCGTACCGCCGAGCCGGCCCCGCCGTCGACCCCGGAGACGACCCGTACCGCCGAGCCGCCCGCCCCCGGCACCCGCCGCACCGGGCGTCGGCAGCCCGCCACCGCCCTGGACGCGCTCGCCGCCTCCTTCGGGCTCACCCCCTTCGAGCGAGACGTCCTCGTACTGGCCGCCGCCCCCGAGATCGACCCCACCGCCGCCGCCCGGTGCGCCGCGGCCGGCGGCGACCCCGGGCGCGGGTACCCGACCTTCTCGCTCGCCCTCGCCGCCCTGGACCGGCCGCACTGGAGCGCGCTCACCCCGGTGGGCCCGCTGCGCCGCTTCCGGCTGGTCGAGCTGGACGACGAGACGGCGATCACCGCCTCCCGGCTGCGGATCGACGAGCGGGTGCTGCACTTCCTGGTCGGCGTGCCCTACCTGGACGTGCGGCTGCACGGCCTGCTCACCCGGGTCGGGCCGCCCGGCGAACTGCCCGAACCCCACGAGCGGTGCGCGGCCGAGCTGGCCCAGGGGTGGTCCGCGGCCGGGCTCACCGGCCCGCCGCACGCCGAGCTGAGCGGCGCCGACCGCCGCACCCGCTGGGAGATCGCCTCGGCGGCCGCCCACCGCTCCGGGCTCGGCCTCTACGTCGCGCACCGCGAGGACCTGCCCACAGAGCCCGCCGAGCGCGAGCAGCTCGCCCGGCTGTGGCAGCGGGAGGCGATCCTGATCCCGGCCGCGCTGCTGGTGGAGGACGGGGAGCCGGCCCGGGAGCAGCCGCGGTCCCCGAACGGCGCGGAGGCCTTCCTCGCGAGCCTGGCGGTGCCGCTGGTGGTGTCCGGCGACGAGCCCCGGCCGGCCGGGGCCTCCGACCGCGCCCGGCTGACCGTGCCCACGCTCGGCCCCGAGGAGCAGCTGGGCATCTGGACCGAGGCGCTGGACGGCGCGCCGGGCATCGCCGAGGACGAACTCCGGGCGCTGGCCGCGCAGTTCTCCCTGCCCGGCCATGTGATCCGGTCGGCCGCCGCGACGGCCCGGCGGGCGGCCGAGAAGGACCAGGACGTCGGCGAACTGGCCTGGCACGCCGGACTGGTGGAGGCCCGGATGTCCCTGGACGAGCTGGGCCGGCGGGTCGAGCCGCGCGCCGACTGGGAGGACCTGGTCCTGGAGGAGCGCCAGCGCGCGACGCTGCGCGAGATCGTCGCCCACGTCCGCCGGCGCGGCACGGTCTACCAGGAGTGGGGCTTCGAAGCGGTGCTGCGGCGCGGCCTGGGGGTGACCGCGCTGTTCGCCGGCGGCTCGGGCACCGGAAAGACGCTGGCGGCCGAGGTCGTCGCCGGGCGGCTCGGGGTGGACCTGTTCGTCATCGACCTCTCCCAGGTCGTCAGCAAGTACATCGGCGAGACCGAGAAGAACCTCCGGCGGGTCTTCGACGCCGCCGAACGCGGCGGCGCGCTGCTGCTGTTCGACGAGGCCGACGCGCTGTTCGGCAAGCGCAGCGAGATCAAGGACAGCCACGACCGCTACGCCAACCTGGAGGTCAGCTACCTGCTGATGCGCATGGAGGCCTACCGGGGCCTGGCCGTGCTCACCACCAACATGAAGAAGGCGCTGGACCCGGCGTTCATGCGGCGGATCAGGTTCGTGGTCGACTTCCCGTTCCCCGGGGTGCCGGAACGCGCCGAGATCTGGCGGCGGGTCATCCCCCGGCGGACCCCCAGCGAGGGCCTCGACCCCGAGCGGCTCGCCCAACTCACCGTGGCCGGCGGCTCGATCCGCAACATCGCGCTGTCCGCGGCCTTCCTGGCCGCCGACGAGGGCTGCCCGGTGCAGATGCGGCACATGCTGGCCGCCGCGCGCACCGAGTACCTGAAGCTGGAGCGCTCGCTGTCACCCTCGGAGGTCGGCGGATGGGTGTGAACGCGCGGGACGAAGGCGGGCCGGGCACCCCCGAACACCCGGGTGCCGGACGGATCGAGGTCGAGATCGGCGAGCTGGTCCTCGACGGCTTCGAGCGGATCGACCACGAGCGGCTGACGACGGCGTTCCGCGGCGAGCTGGCCCGCCTGGTCGAGACGCGCGGCGTACCGCTCGCGGCGGGCGGCGACCGCGCGCTGGACCTGCTCTCCGGCCTGCCGCCGCTGCCGGCGGGCGCCTCACCGCAGCGGCTCGGCGAGGCGCTCGCCCGCGCCGTACACGCCGGGTTGTCGGGTTCTGGTCAGCTCCCGGGTACCGGGCGGCACGTGGAGCGGGGGCGGACGTGACCCAACTCAAGGCCCCCGCACGGGACTCCGCGCAGGACGCCAAGCAGGGCGGCCAGGCCCGGCGCAAGACCCGGGCACCGAAGGCCCGCACCCCCGAGCCGAAGGAGATCGTCTCCGGCGCCGGCCAACCGCTCGACCCGGGCGTGCGCCGGGAGTTGGAGGCGCGGCTCGGGCACGACCTCAGCCGGGTCCGGGTGCACACCGACCGGGACTCCGCCGCGCTGACCGAGCTGATCGGCGCGGACGCCGTCGCCGTCGGCCCGGACCTCTTCTTCGGCGAGGGCAAGTACCGGCCGGCCGCCGAGGACGGCCGCCGGCTGCTCACCCACGAGCTGCTGCACACCATCCAGGCCCCGAACCCGCTCGGCGCGCTGCGGGCCGGCCGCGACCTGGGCGCGGTGAGCCTGCCGCAGGACGCCGTCGAACGCGAGGCGGAGCAGGGCGCGAGCGGGGACCGGCCGACGACGGCGACGCCCAGCGCCACACCGGGCTGGCTCCGCTACGCGACCGTCGACGCCGACCGCTTCCGCACCGAACGGCTCGACCCGGCCACCCTGGTCGACCGGCTGGCGTCCGGCATCCTGCGCTCGCTGCGCGGCGACCCGACCGACTCCTCCGGCCGGGTGCGCCTCCAACTCGCCAGATTCGCGCCCGAGTTGCAGTCCTCCGTCCTGGACCGACTGGCGGTCCTGCTGCCCTCCTCCGACTACACCCGGGTGCTGGAACTGGTCGAGGCCGCCGAGCACCGCCCGGCCGACGTGGACGCCGCCCAGACCCCCGAGCCGGTGACCGATGCCGCCGACCGGACCACCGACGACCGCGACCGGACCGACCAGGCGGACCGCGAGGAGCGGGACCGGAAGCAACAACTCGACGACGAGGCACGACAGTCGGACGACCCGAAGGCTCGCAGCAAGCACCGGAAGCACCGCAAGGGCCACGGCGGCAAGGAGGGCAGGGACGAGAAGGACGGCGACGAGGAACGCCCGGAGCAGCAGGACGGGCAGCAGGCGCCACCCGCGGAAGGCGAGGCCGCGCAGAGCCCACCGGCCGCACAGCCGGAGGCCGCTCAGGCCCAACTCCCCACGGAGGCACAGCCGTCGGCCGTCGAGGAGGCACCCGCGGCAGGCCCGGAACAGGCGCCCGTACCGGCCGAGGAGGGCGCCGCCCAGCCGGCCGCCGCCTCCGTACCCGGCTCACCCGAGACCGAGCAGCAGGGCGTCGGCACCCGGCCCTCGGCCGGTACGAAGCCGCAGGAGCCCGCCGCCGGGCTTCTGCCGCAGACCGCGCCGGTCAAGCCCGAGCGCCTGGACGCGATCGCGCGGGCCGAGGACAGCCCGCTGGCCCGGCACGGGCTGCTGGAGGGCGACCACCGGCAGGGCGAAGCCCCGGACGAGGAACGGCCGTTGGGCATGGAGCCCGGCGCCGAATCCGAGGTCCACGACGCGCCCGCCGCGAGCGAGGACCGGCAGTCGTCGGCCGTCCCCGGGCCCGAGCTCAAGCCCGGGGACTTCCTGCCCTCCGCCGACCTCGACGTGTCGGCCGTCCCTACAGCCGATCAGCTCACCCTGTCGGCGGACGGCACGCCCCCCGCGCAGGCCGAGGCGCCCGCGTTCCCCGAGCCGCCCGCGACCAAGGCCGAGCAGGTGCAGGCCGAGCGGGACAGCCGGCCAGAGGACGACGAGGAGGCGGCCCCGGCTCCGCCCGAGCAGGCGGAGCCCGGGGCGGCACCCCAGGCCGCCCCCGAGCCGACCCCCGCCACCGAGGCCGAGGACCGGAGCGCCCGCGACCTCCAGCCGGAGCAGCCGGTCGAGCAGGAGATCGGCCCCGAACCCACCGCGAACCCGGCCGCGGCCCCGGCGCCGGCCCCTGCCGAGCCCGCGCAGCCGGAGGCGCCGCAGCCCGAAGCGCCCGCCGAGGCGGCGCGCGAGACCGAACCCGCACCCGAAACGGCCCCCGAGGCGGCCGCCTCGCCCGAGCCGAGCGGCCCGGACCGTACCGCCCCCGTGGCGCCGGGGCCGGTCGGCGGCAGCGGGCCGGTCGGCGGGGACGGCGCCGTCCTCGACAGCGCTCCTGGGGCAGCCCCCGGGGCAGCGCCCGGTGCCACCCCCGACACCGCCCCGGACGCCGCCCCCGGCCCGGCCGCCGAGCAGGCCGACGCGCCCGGCGGACTCACCGCCCAGGCCGCCCCCGACGCCTCGCTGGAGGCGGGCGGCGGCGCCTGCGCGGGCCCCCAGCAGCCCACCACCGAGGCGGAGCAGGACGGCACCGGCGGCGCCGGCGGCGGCTGTGCGGGCGGAGGCGGGGCCGCGGCCGGGGGCGCCCAGGGCGGGCAGGAGCAGCAGAAGCCGGCCGCGCCCGACGTCTCCGGCCAGGACCCGCAGAGCGCGCTGGCCACCGCCGCGAGCCTGCCGCCCGATCAGATGGCCACCACTCTGGACGGCGTGGACGGCTCGGTGGACCGTACGGTCGGCGAGCAGCACGCCCGGCTGCAGGCCGCCCCGCCGACCACCCAGCGCCCGTCCGGGGCGCCGCAGACCCAGTCCGGCGCATCCGAGGCCGCGCCGCCCGCCGAAGCCGTGACGGAGCGGCTGGAGCGGGTCGGCCCGGAGGGCGCGGACGGCGGGCAGCAGACGGCCGACCAGAAGAAGGTCGAGGGCCGGAACCCCGGCGACCGGGTCGCCCCGCCCAATGTCGCCGACGACGCGGGCAACCAGGTCTCGGCGCAGGAGGTGCAGCAGGCCCAGGTCGCCGTCGACGGCGTCCCCTCGACCGACCCGGCGCTGAACACCACGGTCGGCGCCGCCCCCAAGGTCGAACTGACCGGGGAGAGCGACCCGGCACGCACCGACCGGCAGGCCGCCAAGCTCAAGGAGAGCTCCGGCAGGATCCTCGGCGTCGGCCGGGAGGACACCGCCAAGCCGATGGGCGAGGACCGGATCTACCCGGACGTCCCGAAGGAGACCCTCACCGCCTCCGTCCCCGGCGGCGGCAAGCGCGGGGGTGCCAGGGCAGGCGGCGCCGTCGACACCAAGCCGGGCATCGGCATCGTCACCCAGCAGGAACGCGGCCCGCAGATCCAGGCCGCGGTCGGCGAGGGGCAGGGCCGGCTGGGCTCCGAACAGGCCAAGCAGAAGCAGGGCGAGGCCGACGCCCGGCGGCAGAACCAGGCCGAGGTCGACCAGGCGGTCGCCGACAACGCCCAGGCCCAGGCCGGGGAACGGGGCGACGCCGCCGAGAAGGTCAAGGCCGAACGCGAGCAGTGGCGCACCGAGCAGGACGGGAAGATCACCACCGCGGACCAGGACGCCGGTGCCGAACACACCGACAAGACCGGCCAGATCGACAAGAAGCGCGCCGGGGCCGACAAGGACGTCCAGGACCGTCAGCAGCAGGACAACCAGAAGATCCAGGACAAGCGGAAGGAGGCCGAGGAGAAGGCCCAGAAGGAGAAGGACCGCAAGAAGGAGGAGTCCGAAGGCTGGTGGGGCTGGGTCAAGTCCAAGGTCAAGGCGGCCTTCGACGCACTGGTCGAGGCCGTCACCAAGGTCTTCGACTTCTTCCGCGGCCTGATCAACGACATCATCGACGGCTTCCGGAAGTTCGCGAACTGGGCGATCGACCAGGCGCGGAAGTTCGCCGTCGAGCTGATCGAAAAGCTCGCGGACGCGCTCATCAAGATCTGCGACGTCCTGCTGGCGGCCTTCCCCGAACTGCGGGACAAGTTCCGCAAGAAGATCGAGGAGTGGCGCGACAAGGCCATCGCCAAGGTCAACGAGTGGGCGGACCGGCTCAAGAACGCCGTCAACAAGCTCCTCGACGCACTCGCCGCCGGGCTGAACGCACTGCTGGACGCGCTGGAGGCAGGACTCAAGGCCGCCATCGAGGCCGTCCGCAAGGCCGTCATGGACGCGATCGACTTCGTCCAGAAGGCGATCGCCGTCTTCGGCGAGTTCGCGGCCCTGATCGGCGACATCGCCCCCGACCCGGGCGGCTGGCTGAAGAAGCTCGGCACCGCCGCGGTCGACGGCATCCAGCACTACCTGTGGGGCGCGATCAAGAACGCGGTGCGGACCTGGTTCAACGAGAAGGTCGAGTCGGTCGTCGGGCTGACGTCCACGATCGTCAACGTCCTGGTCAAGGGCTGCATCTCGATGGCCCAGATCGGCCGGATGGCCTGGCAGGCGATCGTCGCGGCGCTGCCCGGGATGATCGTGTCGATCGTCGTCGAGAAACTGGTCTCGATGATCGTGCCGGCGGCCGGTGCGATCATGACGATCATCCAGGGGCTGATGGCGGCCTGGAACACCATCAGCAAGATCATCGCGGCGATCGGGAAGTTCGTCGCCTTCCTCAAGGCCGTCAAATCCGGATCGGCCGCCTGCCTCTTCGCCGACGCCGTCGCGGCGGGCGTGGTCGCGCTGCTCGACTTCATCTCCAACTTCCTGCTCAGCAAGCTCAAGGGAGCCGGCAAAGCGGTCGGCACCAAGCTCAAGGGGATCGCCCAGCGGATCCTCAAAGGCCTGGCCAGGGCGGGTCGCGGTGCCCGCAAGGCGGCGGGCCGGGCCGTCAACAAGGCCCGCGCGAGCCTGCGCCGGGCCACCCAGTCCCTGCGGCGCCGGCCCGCCCCCGGCCGTCCCGCCCGGCCCGCCCGCCCTGCCCGCACCGGCCCCGCCCGGCACACCGTGCAGCACGCGGAGCGCCCCGCCCAGCACCGCCCGACCGCCACCCGCCCCAAGCCCACCACCCCGCGCCGCCCCACCTCCCCCGTCGGCCGCGCCCTCAACTCCTCCCGCCAGACCGTCAAGGCGGCACTCAACCGGGTACGGACGGCCGCCCGCACCCTCGGCCGCAAGGTCCTCAACAGCAAGCTGGGCCGCGCCCTCACCAACGGCGCCCACAGGATCCGCGACGCCTACCGCAAGCAACGCGACCGCCTCCGCACCTGGCACCAGAAGCGCCAGCAGCAACGCGCCCAACGCCGCGCCCACGAGAACTCGCCCCAGGCGAAGCAGCAGCGCCTGGACCTGATCGTGGCCCGCATCCGACCCAAGATCGGGCGACTGCTCGGCAAGGGAATCCGTGCGGGAGTGCTCCGCGTACTCCTGTCCGGGCTGCGCCGCTGGTACCGGCTGACGTCGCTGGACGTGGCCGGCGGGGAGTCAGCGGCAGTCGTCATGGCACGGCTGAACCCCGAGAAGGAGGCAAGCGAAAAAGCCGCCTTGGAGCTGAAGCTGCGGCTTCAGCAGGAGCTCCACCAACACGCCCTGGCAGCTTCCAAGCAGCTTGCCGTGCAGCCGACCCAGCCACCGCCGGTCGGCGGGTCCCCCAGCACCTCGGTCAGCACCTTCCGGGTGGACCCGGCCGCATCGCTCACCTCCCAGACACTCGCCGTCGACAGCGCACTCGCGAGCGCCCGTAAGGTCAAGGGCGGTGCGGTCGACCTCAAGCACGGCGACACCGGTGTGGTCACACGGTGGAACAAGGGATACCGCCACGATCCCGGCGGCCGACTGGTACTGGGCTCGGGCCGGGGCCGGTACCAGGACGAGCGTCGCCGGGCGCAGGAGCTCGCGGATCCCCTCGAATTCCTCGCCGCTCTCGAAGAGCTCCAGTCGGGTCACACGCAGGCCGCGTCAGGGCGGAAAGCGCCCCTGGAAGCGGTCATCGGGCTCTCCTACCTGCGCACCCTGGTCGAGAGCCAGCGCGACCCCATCATGCGGATGATGGGCCCGGCCGAGACCCGCTGGGCCAACCAGGCCACCACGGAAGCGGAGGCACGGAGGCGGCTGGACGAGATCCTGTCCCGGGGAAACATGACGCTGAACCGTTCGGTCGGCGTGGCGAAGCGGGTCCAGCAGGCCGCGGACCTCGTCGCTCCCGTCAACGGGGATCCGGCCAGGGGTGTGGACGACCCGGACGTTCAGAAGCTGCTCAAGGCCCATACGCCGAGCGTCTACACGGCGGTCCACCGGCAGGAGACCAAGTGGGCGGAGAAGGTCGGGGTCAGGAAGCCCGGGAAAGCCGAGTCGGATCTGGGTGTGGAGACGCCTGCCGGGCGCCTCGACCGGGTGACTCTGTGGACGGACCGCCTGCTGACGGACAACGTGTATATCTCCCCGTCCGGTCTCGAAGCCTACCTTCAACGGTTGAAGGACCTCGTGGACGAGATCCTCGAGCTGGACAAGGGCCTGACACAACGCGTGCCAAGGTTGTGGACGCCGTGACAGCAGATCGAAAGGACGGTGTCGAAGAATGAGCTGGGGACCGCACAGGGGACGACGTCTGGTGCTGCCCGAGGGCATCGGAGAGGCTGAGGTGACGGACTTCGTCGAGGGTTCACAGGCGACGAAGGTCAAGGAGGTCAACGCGACTCTCCACTTCGGCTTGACCCGGGAAGTGGCCTGGGAGCTGGGTCCGTTCCACATCCACTACGCGGAGGAGCATCCGTACGGGGTGCGATTCGTCATGGTCACCGGTGAGGACCGGAGTGATGTCGACGGTGCGACGGACCTGCTGGCGCGGTTCCTCCAGCCGGTCTCCGCCGACGACCTCCTGCGCGCCGTGGACGAGGCCGACTCGATCGAGGATCGCCGTGCCTCCCTGGTACGGGCCGGGGTCGGAGCCCCGCTCACCTTGGACGAGCCGTTCTTCCGGCGTATCACGGACGCGATGTGCGATCGCACCGGCGAGATCCGCGAGGGCGGCCTGTGGGCGGCCGTTTACGCGTTCTGGCCCGAACTCCTGCCACTCATCGCCGAGATGGGCACATCTGATCCCGAGGAGTCACTGCGCGACCAGGCGGCTTCCGTAGCCGATCTCATGCGGCGGGAGGGAGGTGGTCAATGACCGGGTACACGGACGCGCCGAAGCCGATCAGGGCCGGGCTGGTAGTCGTCGATCCGCTGCGCGGCACTCCGCAGCGGGTCGTGGTGCTGCAGTTCAATCCGGACAGTCTGGAGCGCTCCTTGGCGCCGCAGGTGGCAGGAGCGGACGGGAGTGGGGACCGGACGGAGGCGTTGCGGTTGAAGGGGCCGGCCGTGGAGACCTGGAAGTTCACGGCGGAGTTGGACGCGACCGACCAGCTGGACCTTCCGGCACCGAACGGGATTCATCCGCAGTTGGCGACGCTCGAGCTGCTGGTGCAGCCGACCAGTGACCAGGTGCGGGCGAACCAGGCGCTGGCCTCGCTCGGGACCTTGGAGGTCACGCCGATCGAGGCCCCGCTGACCCTCTTCACCTGGGGTGGGAAGCGGATCCTGCCGGTGCGGCTGACCGAACTGACCATCACGGAGGAGGCGTTCGACATCGACCTGAATCCGATCAGGGCGGCTGTCGCGATCGGGCTGCGCGTCCTGACCGTCAGTGATCTGCCGACCGGGCACCGCGGGGCGGAGCTGTACCTCGCGCACCTGGCGCAGAAGGAGCGGCTGGGCGGTGCCGCGGCCGACGGCCGGTTGGGCGCGCTCGGGGTGGGAGGGGGGTTCCAATGACCATCGACCCGCTGAACGCGCTGCCGGCGCCCTCGCCGTACCCGTTGACCAGCCGGTACCACGGTGTCCCGGTCGCGTTGCACACGGAGCCGGACGGGCGCCAGGTCCCGTACCTGCGGCGGCGGTTGCTGCCGAGTGCGGAGGGGTTGACCGCGCTCGCCGAGCACACCGTCAGCGCAGGTGACCGTCCCGATCTGCTCGCCTACCGCTACCTCGGCAGCGCCGACCAGTGGTGGCGGATCGCCGACGCCAACCCGGTGCTCGATCCACGGGAGTTGACGGCGACGCCGGGGCGGCGGATCACGATCGCGTTGCCCGGCGCGGTGCCGGGGGCGGGGCCGGGGGTGGGGAGTGGTTGACGCCTCGGCGGTGACGGGGGGTGGGGCGATCGGGTCGATCCACCTGAGCCTGTTGATGGGGCCGCAGATTCCGGTGCCGGTGCCGCAGCCGGTGACCGACGCGCTGCTGTCGGCGCAGGTGACGGTGGCGTCGGGGCAGCGCAGCGGGTTCCAGTTGGCCTTCGACCTGTCGAAGAACGGGCTGATCAACACCGCGCTGCTGCCGGGCGGTTTCTTCGACCCGAAGATCAGGGTCGTGCTGATGGCGGTCGTCACGGGGACGCCGGCCGTGCTGATGGACGGGGTGATCATCCGCCAGGAGGTCGGGATCAGCAACCAGCCCGGCCAGTCCACGCTGACCGTCACCGGTGAGGACCTGACGGTGCTGATGGACCTGGAGGAGCAGGCCGGTGTGCCCTTCCCCGCGATGTCCCCGGCGGCCCGGGTCGCCGCGATCATCGGCAAGTACGGGCAGTACGGCATGGTGCCGCTGGTCGTCCCGGAGCTGGTACCGCAGACGCCGATGCCGACCCGGCGGATCGACTTCCAGAAGGGCACCGACCTCGGCTACGTCAACGAGCTGGCGAAGGCGAACGGTTACGTGTTCTACCTGGACCCCGGGCCGGTCCCGGGGATGAGCCGCGCCTACTGGGGGCCGGAGGTCCGGCTGGGCGTCCCGCAGCACGCGCTGAACGTGAACATGGACGCGCTGTCCAACGTCGACCAGCTCACCTTCGCCTTCGACGGCACCGCCCGCGAGGAGCCGGAGGCGCGCATCCAGCTGCCGGCGACCAAGGTGTCGACGATCCTGCCGGTGCCGGAGGTCAGCATCCTGCGGCCGCCGCTCGCGCTCAGGCCCGCGCCGGCGCTGAAGAAGAAGGTCATCGCCGACACCGCCAAGAAGGACACCTCGCAGGCCGTCGCCGAGACGATCGCGAAGGCGATGCAGTCGGCGGACGCCGTCTCCGGCTCGGGCCAGCTCGACGTCGTCCGGTACGGGCACGTGCTGCGGCCGCGTGAACTGGTCGGCGTCCGAGGGGCCGGGATCACCTACGACGGCCTGTACTTCGTCAAGAGCGTCACCCACAACCTCAAGCGCGGCTCGTACACCCAGAACTTCACCCTGGCCCGCGAGGGCCTGATCGCCCTCCAGCCGACCGTCGTCCCGTAACACCGAAGTCCCGCAGCACCGCAGCACCAAAGCACCGCAGCACCGCAGCACCGCAGCACCGCAGCACCGCAGAGCGTCGAAGTCCCGCAAGGCCGCCCCGACCAGCAGGAGTTGCCAGCATGGCCGAACCGACCCGCTACCTCGGCAAGTACCGGGGAACGGTGGTGACCAACACCGACCCGCTCGGGATCGGCCGCATCCAGGCGCAGGTGCCCGACGTCCTGGGCGACGCCGTGTCGACCTGGGCGATGCCGTGCTTCCCGGTGGCCGGCCCGGGCATGGGGCACTACGCCGTGCCGCCGGTCGGGGCGGGCGTGTGGCTGGAGTTCGAGCAGGGCGACCAGAGCTACCCGATCTGGACGGGCTGCTGGTACGGCTCCGCATCGGAGGTCCCGGTGGAGGCGACGACCGGGCCGCCGGGCGTCCCGAACATGGTGCTGGAGACCTCGGGGCGGCGGGTGATCGTGCTGTCCGACGACCCGACCACGGGGATCACGCTGCGCATCCCGAGCGGGGCCTCGATCGTGATCAACGACTCGGGCATCCGGATCAGCAACGGCCAGGGCGCCTCGATCGCGCTGGTCGGCGCCACCGTGACCATCAACCAGGACGCCCTGAGCGTGACCTGACGGGGGAGATTGTCTTGTCCGGAAAACTGCTGCACGTCAATGCGACGGTGATCTGCCCGCACGGCGCCCAGGCGACGGCGGTGCCCGCCCAGGGCCGGGTGCTGGTCGCCGGGCAGGCCGTCACCAGCACGGCCGACCTGTACACCGTGACCGGCTGCCCGTTCACCGTGGCGGGGAAGCCGCAGCCCTGCGTCACGATCCGCTGGGTGCTGCCGTCCGCCCGGATCCGGGTGAACGGCTCGCCCGCGCTGCCGCAGTCCGCCACCGGGCTGTGCCAGAGCGCCGAGCAGATCCCGCAGGGGCCGCCGGTCGTCACCGTCGTCCAGCAGCGGGCGGAGGGGGTATGAGCACCACACGATCCACCCAACAGCCCGTCGGCGGTGCCGAGTTGATGGCACCACCGCCAGGGCCCGCCCGGACGGACCTCGCCTTCCCGTTCCGGATCGACAGCCGCGGGCGCACCGCCGGGGCGGCGTACGACGACCATGTGCGCGACCTGATCGAGCAGTTGCTGTTCACCAGCCCGGGTGAGCGGGTCATGCACCCGGACTTCGGCTGCGGGCTGCTCGACCTGGTCTTCGCGCCGAACAGCCCGGAGCTGGCGGCCACCCTGCAGCTGTCCGTCCAGGCGGCGCTGCAGCGGTGGCTCGGCGATGTGATCGAGGTCGTCGCGCTCGACGTGGAGAGCGAGGACAACGTGGTGCGGGTCGAGCTGGCGTACGTCGTCCGCCGGACGGGCACCCGGCGGCAGGACGTGTTCGAGGGCGGGGTGGCGGCATGACCGGCCAGGCGGAATTCCCGACCTCACAGTGCGGCACGGAACTTCGCCGGGCCGACGTGCGCGCGGCGCGGCTGCTGGGCCTGGACGGCGCCGAGCCGAGCGACGACGGGCGCACGCTGACGGTGACCTTCCTCGGCCGGGCGCCGGACGAGCTGGGCCCGGAGAACATCCGGGTCGACGGCGGCCGCCGGATCACCGGTCTGCGCGCCCTCGCGGTCGACATCGAGCGCGCGGACGACCCGGAGCTGGACGACCGGATGCTCGTCACCCTCGACCGGGCGGGCGACACCTCCCGCTACCGGCTGAGCGTGGTCCTGGCGGACGCGTACGGCCGGCCGGGCACCCGCCCGTTCCCGGGCTTCGACCCGCGGTACGCGCACACCGGGTTCTCCTTCGGCGCCGACTGCCCGTCCCCGTACGACTGCCGCACCGACGAGGGCTGTCCGCCCGCCGTCCGGCCGGCCCCGGTGATCGACTACACCGCGCGCGACTACGAGAGCCTGCGCCGGCTCGTGCTGGACCGGATGAGCCTGACCGTCCCCGGCTGGACCGAGCGGCACCTGCCCGACCTCGGCGTCACCCTGGTCGAGCTGCTCGCCTACACCGCCGACCAGCTCTCCTACCAGCAGGACGCGGTGGCCACCGAGGCGTACCTCGACACGGCCCGCCGCCGGGTGTCGGTGCGCCGACACGTCCGGCTGGTCGACTACGCGGTGCACGACGGCTGCAACGCCCGGGCGTTCGTCGCGCTGGCGGTGGACCGCTCCGTCACCCTGCGGTCCGGCACCTTCCGGTTCGCCGCCGTCGACGTCGGCCGGCTGGGCCCGCAGGAGCGCCCGGAGCTGTCCACGGTGATCCCGGACGAGGACCTGGACGTGCTCGCCCGCACCGCCGCCGTGGAGGTGTTCGAGCCGCTCGGCGGGGCGGACCTGGTGCTGCACCCCGCGCACAACACCATCCGGTTCTGGACCTGGGGCGACCAGGACTGCGTCCTGCCCCGGGGCGCGACCTCCGCCACCCTCCGCGACGACCGGCCCGACACCGACCCGTGCCCGCGCGAGGACCGGCCCGGGGCGGCCCCGCGCGAGGACACCGCCCCGCCCGGCGACCGGCCCGGCACCGACAAGCCGGAGCCCCGCACCCGCCACCTGGCGCTGCGCCCCGGCGACCTGCTGGTCATCGAGGAGGTCCTCGGCCCGCGCACCGGCGCGCCCGCCGACGCCGACCCCGCGCACCGCCAGGCCGTCCGGCTCACCTCCGTCACCCCGCTGGTCGACGAGCTGTACGACCAGCCCGTGCTGGAGGTCACCTGGGCGCCGGAGGACGCGCTCGCCTTCCCGGTCTGCCTGTCCTCCCACGGCGGCAGCGACTGCGGCCCGATCGCCGACGTGAGCGTCGCCCGCGGCAACGTCGCCCTGGTCGACCACGGCCGCTCGCTCACCTTCTGCGGCGGCGCCCCGGAGTCCTTCCCGGTGCCGCCGGAGCCGGTCCGTACGGCGCCCTGCGGGCCGGGCGGGTGCGGTTGCGAGGACCGCGCCGAGGGCAGCCCGGCGGCGGAGGCGATCCGGGAACTGCTCGACCAGGCCCGCGACGGCCGCCAGCTCGGCCCGGAGCAGGTCCGCGCCCTGGACGCGCTGCTCGGCGAGGCGGCGGTGCGGCGGGCCGGGCTGAGTGTGCTGCTCGCGCCCGGCGCGACCGCGGAGGGCGAGGACGGCGAGGGCGCGGTGGTGGAGCCGCCCACGGCCGACGCCCAGGCGGCGGCGCTGGAGACCCTGCTCGACCAGAGCCGCTACCCGGTGCTGCCGCAGCCCTTCCGTCCGCTGCTGCGCTACGCGCCGGTCACCCAGGCGGCCGCCTACCCGGACCGGGCGCACGTCTGCGCCGGGCAGGCCGCCCTGCTCGCCGGCGTTCCGGAGCGGGTCCGGCTGCGACTGGAGGGGCTGTGGCACCGGGCGTGCGACGGCCACCACCTCTCCCGGGCCGAACTCGCCGAACTGACCGTGCTGTTCGGCGCCCGGGTGGTGCAGGAGCTGCGGCTCGCGGAGCGGCCCGCCGCCGGGCTGCGCGAGCTGCTGGCCCGCCGCACCCGCCTGCTCGCCGCCAAGCTGCGCCGCCTGGAGGTGCTCACCGCGCGCGCCCGCTCCGGCGGGGTGCTCGGGCGGCCCATCGTCTGGGAGGTGGCCCAGAGTTGGGGCGCCCGGTACGCCGCCGGGCTCGACCCCGACTCCCCCGCGCTGGCCGGCCCCGCGGCCGGGATCGCCGTCCAGGACCCGCGCGCCGCCCTGCCCGAGGTCCGGGCCGCCTCGGCGGGCCAGGAGTGGACGCCGCGCCGGGACCTGCTCGCCGACGGCCGCCGGGACCGGCACTTCGTGGGCGAGCTGGAGGACGACGGGCGCCTCGCGCTGCGCTTCGGCGACGGGCGCCACGGCCTGCCGCCCGCACCCGGCGGCACGCTGGAGGTCGCGTACCGGATCGGCAACGGCACGGCCGGGAACGTGGGCGCGGAGGCCGTCAACCACCTGGTGGTCTGCCGGGACCGGCCGCCCCAGGCGAACCGGCGCGGCGCCGCCGCCGCCCGGCCGCAGGACGCGGTGCGGCTGGTCCGCAACCCGCTGCCCGCGACCGGCGGGGTCGAGCCCGAACCGCTCGACCAGGTCCGCCGGCTCGCCCCGCTGGCCCTGGGCCGCACCCGGCTGCGCGCCGTCACGGCCGCCGACTACGCGGAGCTGGCCGCCGCCCTGCCGGGCGTCCGGCGGGCCGCGGCCGCGCTCCGCTGGACGGGCAGCGTGCAGGAGGTGCACGTCGCCGTCGAGCCGTTCGGGCAGGCGGTGGCCGGCCCGGCCCTCCTGGAGGCGGTCGGGCACGGCCTGGAGGCGTACCGCCGGATCGGCCACGACCTGGTCGTCCGGCCCGCCCTGCTGGTGCCGATCGACCTCGAACTGCGGGTCTGCGCCGCCGCCGGCTACCAACGCGGCCACGTCCTGGCCGAGTTGCGCCGGGTGCTGGGCAACCGCGCCCTGCCGGACGGCCGGCTCGGCTTCTTCCACCCGGACGCGCTGGGCTTCGGCGAACCGGTGCGGGTCTCCAGGCTGGTGGCCGCGGCGGCCGCCGTGCCGGGCGTCGTCAGTGCTGAAGTGACCAGGCTGCGGCGGCAGTTCGGACGGGACGACGGCGAGCTGGACGACGGGCTGCTGCGGCTCGGCGCGCTGGAGATCGCCGCGTGCGACAACGACCCCGACCGGCCGGAGAACGGCCGGCTCTCGATCGTCCTCGGAGGTGGCCGATGAGCGGCCAGTGCACCTGCGGCTGCGCGGGCACCGCCACCGCGACCCCGGTCCCGATGTTCAACCCGCCCGGACTGGACGCCATCGGCTACCGGGTCGGCCGCTACGGGGAGTTCCTCGACAGCCTGCTCGCCCGGCTGTCCGGCCCCGCCTACCCGGCGCTGCGCGACCTGACCGTCCGCACCCCGGACGACCCGGCGATCGCGCTGCTGGACGCCTGGGCCGTGCTCGCCGACCTGCTCACCTTCTACTCGGAGCGGATCGCCAACGAGGGCTACCTGCGAACCGCCACCGAGGAGGACTCGCTCGCCCTGCTCGGCCGGCTGGTCGGGCACCGGCCCCGGCCCGGCGTGGCCGCCGACACCTACCTCGCCTACTCCCTCGACCACGACCCGAGGGCGGCCGAGGACCCGACCGTGGTGATCCCGCGTGGCGCCCGCAGCCAGAGCGTCCCCGGCCCCGGCGAGGACCCGCAGTCCTTCGAGACCGCCGAGGACCTCCCCGCCCGCTCGGCCTGGAACGAACTGGCCGTGCTGCGCCGCCGCCCGTACCAGCTGACGCCCGGCCAGCTGAACCCCGGCGGACGCGCCGAGCTCTTCGCCGCCGGCACCGCGAACAACCTGCGGCCCGGCGACCGGCTGCTGTTCGTCTTCAGCGCCGACAAGGCCGCCGACCCGGTCCACCGGATGCTGCGGCTGGTGCCCGAGGTGCGGCTCGACCGCGACAACGACGTCACGGTGATCGGGCTGCCCCGGGACCTGCGCACCCTCAAGGACCTGCGCGCCGAACTCGCCGACTGGATCACCGTCTCCGAGTCCGCCCCGAACCCGAGGCCCGGGCACAGCCGGATCATCCGGGACTTCGACGAGCAGGTGCTCGCCCCGCTGCGCGCCGACCTCGACCGGCCGTCCGGCCCGCTGGGCACCCCGGCCGAGTTCGCCGACCGGCTCGCCCCGGTGGTCGACCGGGCCGCCGAGGCCGCCGAACTGGCCCACGCCCAGCAGCCGGTGGCCGACTGGTTCGGGCACCTCGGCGAGGAGCTGACCGGCCTGCGGGACCGCGCCCACCAGCTGGAGCCGCCGCAGGCCCCCGACAAGCCCGGGCCCCCCGGCCCCGGCACCGCCGACCCGGCCGTCCGCGGACTCGGCTCGCTGCTGGCCGCGCTGCGCACCGCCCCCACCCGGCCCCCGCTCAGCGCGCGGGACCTCGCCCGCGACCCGCAGCGCCTGTTCGCGCCCGGCTCGGACCTCGGCGCGCAGCTGCTGTCCGCGCTCGACCCCCGGCTGCGCGACGGCCTCTACCCCGCCTGGCGGCAGGTCGACCTGACGGCGCCGCTCGCCGTGCACGAGATCCAGGCGATGCGGGTGGTCGCCACCCCGTTCGGCGCCACCGCGCCGCTCAAGCCCGTCTACGGCACCGACGGCCGGATCGACCGCTACGTGGACTGGCCGCTCTCCGGCAGCACGCTGGTCAGCGTCCGGATCGCCTTCGACGACGCCGGCACCGTCCCGAAGACCGCCGACTTCACGTACGTCGAGGCGGGCAGCCTGGTGCACAGCGGGTTCTCGCTGCCGTGGGACCACACCTTCCCGTTCGGGCCCGGCCAGGTCAAGATCGTCACCACCGAGCCGGCGGCACCGCCCGTACCGCCGCCGTCCGCCCTGCGGACCGCCGTACCCGCGCCCGCCCCGGAGCCCGGCGTCAGCGCCCAGCTGCTGGCCGAACTGCCGGAGCGCACGGTCTTCGTGTCCCGCCCCCAGGCCGACGGCCGCGTCCACGTGAAGGTCGAGGGCGGGCCCGGCCCCGCGCTCGACTACCAGCTCGACCCGGGCCAGGAGCGGACCGGCGAGTCCGGCGAGCTGAACGTCCGGGTGCACCGCTACGCCGGCACCGACCAGTCGGCACCGGCCGTCGAGGTGGCCCTCACCACCAAGCTGCAGCCCGTCTCCGGCACGGTGCTCACCCTCGACGCCGTGTACGACCAGATCGCGCCCGGCAGTTGGGTGGTGATCCAGCGCCCCCGCAAGGGCCTCGACGGAGGCATCCCGGGCAGCCGCGACCTCGCCGAGGTCATCACCCGGGTCACCGACGTGCGCGTGGTCTCCCGCGCCGACTTCGGCATCACCGGGAAGGTGACCGAACTCTCCCTCCAGCAGCCCTGGTTGGACGACCAGGACACCCAGCTCTCGCACCTGCGGGACGCCACCGTCTACGCCCGCGGCGAGTCGCTGCGGCTCGCCGACGAGCCCGTCACCGAGGACGTCCGCGGCGACCGGATCGAACTCGCCCGGCTCTACGACGGGTTGACCCCCGGCCGGTGGATCGCGATCAGCGGCGAGCGGACCGACCTCCCGCACACCACCGGCGTCCGCGGCACCGAGCTGGCCATGATCGCCGGCGTCGAGCAGGGCGTCGACCCGCTCCTGCCCGGGGACACCGTCCGCACCACCGTCACGCTCAGCGCCCCGCTCGCCTTCCGCTACCGGCGAGACACCGTCCAGGTCCTCGGCAACGTCGTCCGCGCCACCCAGGGCGCCACCCGCGACGAGGCGATCGGCAGCGGCGACGCGGGCGTCCCCGGCCAGCGCTTCACCCTCTGGCAGTCGCCGCTCACCTGGCTGGCCGCCGACACCCCCGGGGGCGCGCGCAGCACCCTGGAGGTCCGGGTCGACGGAGTGCTCTGGCACGAGGTCGACAGCCTCACCGGACGCGGCCCGGACGAACGGGTCTACGTCACCGCGACCGCCGCCGACGGCCGCACCACCGTCACCTTCGGCGACGGCGTGCACGGCTCGCGCCTGGCCACCGGCCGGGAGAACGTCCGCGCCCGCTACCGGATCGGCATCGGCGAGAGCGGCAACGTCGGCGCCGGCCGGATCACCCAGCTCACCACCCGCCCGCTCGGCGTCTCCGCCGTCGTCAACCCGCTGCCCGCCACCGGCGGCGCCGGACCGGACGGACCGGGCCTGGCCAGGCGCACCATCCCGCTCGCCGTCACCGCCCTGGACCGGCTGGTCTCGGTGCCCGACTACGAGGACTTCACCCGCGCCCGGGCCGGCATCGGGCGCGCCAGTGCCACCCGGCTCTCGGACGGCCGGCGCGAGCTCGTCCACGTCACGGTCGCCGGGGTGGACGACATCCCGCTCGCCGCCGACTCCGACCTGCTCCGCACCCTGCGGTCCTCGCTCACCGCCTACGGCGACCCGCGGCTGCCCGTCCGGGTCGCCGTGCGCGAGCTCGTCCTGCTGGTCGTCGCTGCGGGCGTCAAGGTCGCCCCGGACCACTCCTGGGACCTCGTCGAACCGGCGGTGCGCCGCGCCCTGCTCGACCGGCTCGGCTACGCCGGACGCCAACTCGGCCAGCCCGCCCACCTGTCCGAGGTGCTCGCCGCCGCCCAGGCCGTCCCCGGCGTGGACCGGGTGGACGTCGACGCCTTCACCGGCGTGCCCGGCAGCCTCACCCCGGACGGCCTGGAGAACCTCGCCGCCCGGCTCGCGCGGCCGCAGCCGACGGTCCCGGCCCGGCTCGCCCGCTACGAGGAGCAGCGCTACCGGGTGCGGGACGCCGCCGGCGAGACGCTCACCGACATCGCCGCCCGCAACGGCGTCCCGCTCGCGGAACTGCTGCGCCTCAACCCGGCCGTCACCGACACCCGCCCGCTGCCGGCCGGCCGCGTGGTGACGGTGTTCCGCGGCATCCGACCGGCCCAACTCGCCGTACTGGCACCGGACCTGCCCGACACGTTGATCCTCAAGGAGATCCGCGGATGAACCAGCGCATCCATCGGAGGTGGGCATGACCAGGGACCCGGACGGGCTGCTGGATCTGCTGCCCCAGTGGCACCGGCTGCGGGACGCCGACGCGGGCGAGCCGCTGCGCGCCCTGCTGGCCGTCATCGCCGAACAGGTCGACGTCGTCCGCGGCGGCGTCGACCAGGGCTACCAGGACTGGTTCGTGGAGACCGCCGCCGACTGGGCCGTCGCCTACCTCGGCGACCTGGTCGGCTACCGGATCCTGCCCGGCTACGAGGAGGTGCTCGCCACCGGCCTGCACGGCGAGGCCTCCGCCGAGCGGATCGCGGCCCGCGACCGGCTCGCCGCCCGGCTGGCGCCCCGCCAGGACGTCGCGAACACGGTCGCCAACCGCCGCCGCAAGGGCACCCTCGCCCTGCTGGAGGAGCTGTCCGCCTCGGTCGCCGACTGGCCGGGCCGCGCCGTGGAGCTGTCCCGGCTGCTCGCCGGCACCCAGCCGGTGCGGCTGCTGCGCCCGGACGAGGAGCCGGCCGACCGGCAGCGGCTGGGCCGGGGCCGGCTGGTCGACGTCCGGCGCGGCGCGGCGCTGGACCTGCTCGGCGGGCCCTTCGACGGCCAGGCGCACACCGTCGACGTCCGCCGGGCCGCCTCCCCGCGCCGCCAGGGCGGCTACACCCCGGCCGGTGTCGCCCTGTCCGTGTGGCGGCTGAAGCCGTATCCGGTGACCCGGGCGCCGGCCTACTGCGTCGACCGGGCCAGGAACCTCTTCACCTTCTCCGTCCTCGGCAACGACGCCCCGCTGGTCACCCGGCCCGAGCCGGGGCCGGCCGGCGCGCACCCCGCGACGGCCGACACCGTGCCGGCCCCGATCCGGCGCCGACAGCTGGCCGAGCGCACGGCCGACTACTACGGGCCCGGCAAGAGCTTCGCCATCTGGCGCGACGGCTCCCAGGAGCCCGTCCCGCCCGCCGAGATCGTGGTGGCCGACCTGACCGACTGGACGTACCGGCCCAAGCGCGGCCAGGTCGCCGTCGACCCGCTGCTCGGCCGGATCGCCTTCGGCGCCCGCTCCGCCCCGCGCCGCGGCGTCTGGGTCGACTACCACTACGCGTTCGGCGACGACACCGGCGGCGGCGAGTACCCGCGCGACCGCCCGGAGGCCCGGCACCGGACGCTCTACCAGGTCGGCCCCGGCCGGCCGTTCGAGCGGATCAACGACGCGTACGAGCAGTGGCGCGCCGACCAGCGGGACGGCACCGCGGGCGGCTCCGCCGTCATCGAGATCACCCACAGCGGCGCCTACCAGGAGCAGTTGGACTTCGACCTGGAGGCCGACGACCGGCTCGAACTGCGCGCCGCCGAGGGCACCCGGCCGGTGATCCGGCTGCTCGACTGGTACAGCAACCGGCCGGACGCGCTCAACGTCCGGGGCACCTGCGCGGGCGGGCGGCTCGTCCTGGACGGCCTGCTGGTCACCGGTCGCGGGGTCAACGTCACCGGGCCGCTCGCCTCCGTCACCCTGCGGCACTGCACCCTGGTGCCGGGCTGGTCCCTGGAGCCGCACTGCGAACCGCACGCGCCGCAGGAGCCCAGCCTGGTGCTGGACCACACCACGGCCTGCGTCCGGATCGAGCGCAGCATCCTGGGCACGATCCAGGTCGTCGGCGACGAGGTGGACGACGACCCGCTGGAGATCCACCTGGCCGACAGCATCCTGGACGCCACCGGGCCGGACCGCCCGGCGCTCTCCGGGCCCGACTGCGAGCACGCCTACGCGGTGCTGCACGCGCACCGCTCCACGGTGGTCGGCGAGGTGCACACCCACGCGGTGCGGATCGCCGAGGACAGCGTCTTCACCGGCCGGATGCGGGTGGCCCGCCGCTCGCTCGGCTGCCTGCGGTTCTGCTACGTGCCCCCGGGCTCGCGCACCCCCCGCCGGTACGAGTGCCAGCCCGACCGGGTGCGCTCGGCGGTGACCGAGCTGGTCGAGCGCGGCGAGCTGGACCCGGCGCGGGCCGAGCGGCTGCGCGAGACCGAGGCGCAGCGGGTGCGCCCGCTCTTCACCAGCCTCCGGTACGGCACGCCCGGCTACGGCCGGCCGGCCGCCGGTTGCGCGCCGGAGATCACCCGCGGCGCCGAGGACCGCTCCGAACTGGGCGCCTTCCACGACCTGTTCCAGCCCCAGCGCGAGGACAACCTGCGGGCGCGGCTGGCCGAGTACACCCCGGCCGGCACCGACGCCGGCCTCTTCTTCGCCACCTGACCGACCCTGAGCAACTCCCAACCAGCTAAATACCGTTGACTGTGAGAGGGACCCCGTGCACGCAGACTTCTCGCGCCTGACCTTCCGACCCGGCAGGCACTACTCCGCGGTGCTGACCCAGCAGGGCCGGGTCCAGCTCGACGCCGACGCCAACGAGCAGGCCGCGATCGAGCGCCACCAGCTGCGCACGCTCGCCACCGACCTGATCGGCCGGCGCGGCGGGCCCGCCGGCGCGGCCGGGTTCGCGATCGGCTACCTGCCGGGCAACCACGACCTGGACGACCTCGCCATCGGCGGCGGCCGGTACTACGTGGACGGCGTCCTGTGCGAGGCCGACCGGCCCGGGCCCGGCACCGCCGTGCCCGACGACGGCGTCTGGGGCGCCGAGACCCGGGAGGTGCCCGCCGGCTGGACGTACTGGGACCAGCCGGACGCCTACCGGGACCAGGAGCGCCCCGGCGACCGGCTGCCCGACGCGTTCCCGTTCCTGGTCTACCTGAAGGTCTGGGAGCGCAGTGTCACCGCCGTGGAGGACCCGGAGATCCGCGAGGTCGCGCTCGGCGCGGCGATGCCCGACACGGCGGCCCGGGCCAAGGTCGTCTGGCAGGTACTGGCCCTTCCCGCCTCGGAGTTGAACGTGCCGGACGGCGGTCCGTCCCGGGTGCTGGAGGCCTTCGACGCCTGGGCCGCGCCCCGCGAGCGGCCCTCCTCCTGGCTGGCCGCGCGGGCCCGGCGGCCGGAGCGGGCCGGCGAGGACCCGTGCCTGGCGCACCCCGAGGCCGGCTACCGGGGCCCGGAGAACCAGCTGTACCGGGTGGAGGTCCACCACGGCGGATCGGCGGAGGGCGGCGCCACCTTCAAGTGGTCCCGGGAGAACGGCTCGGTCGTCCTCCCGGTCGCCTCGGTCGAGGGCGTCTGGGTCGCCCTGGACACGCTGGGCGACGACGACAAGCTCGGCCTCTCGGTGGGCGACCGGGTCGAGGTCGCGGACAGCGCGTACGTCAGCCGGGACGAGGCGGCGAACCTGCTCCAGGTGGAGGAGATCGACCTGCCGGGCCGCCGGGTGCGGCTGTCCGCCGAGCCGGTCCCGGGGGTCGGGCGGCTGTCCGAGCTCCACCCCTTCCTGCGCCGCTGGGACCACCGGGAGGCCCGCGGCCGGGACGCCCTGCCCCTGGCCGGCGGCGCCCTGCAGCTCGCGGAGGGCGCCTGGCTCGACCTGGAGGACGGCGTCCAGGTGTACTTCCGGCCGGGCGGCGCCTACACCCGGGGGGACTACTGGCTGGTCCCCGCCCGGACCGCCACCGGGTCGGTGGAGTGGCCGCGGAACGCGGCCGGGGAGGCGCTGCTCCAAGAGCCGGCCGGGGTCCGGGTGCACCACGCCCCGCTCGCCTGGGTGAAGGGCCCGACCACCGTCGTCGACCTCCGCCAGACCTTCGCCCCGCTGACGGCCACCGCCCGCTCCGAGATCTGATCGGCCGGGGCGCGACGGCGGGCGCGGCAGGGCCGTCGGCGTCCTCGAGCCGAGGGCCGCGGGCCCGGGTGGGGGCGTCGACGGCGAAAGGGGAACCGGCCACGCCCCCCACCCGCGCACATCGGCCATCCCACCGATACGTCGCGGACATTCCCGGTGTTCGCGGTGTTCGTGGTGTTCGCGGTGCCCCCGGTGTTCGCGGTGTTCACGTGTTGTCCGAATGATGGTCGGGCTTTTTGACATCCTCCTTATCGTCATACATTCTTCTCGGCATGTCTGACCGTCACCCGATCACGTGCGCCGCCATCGAGCTGGCGCTGATCGGCGTGGCCGCGCACTGCGTTTCCGACAATCTCTGTCGCTGAATCCGCCCTGTCCCGACGCGTTTAGCGGTGATCGCCGCGTCGGGGCGTCGCCCCCTGCTGCGGGCGCGGTGCCGCTCACTTCCCCAGGCCTCACTGTCGCCCGCCTTCCTCCGTACACCATCGGTAGCGAAAGGCCCCCTTTCCGATGTCTCGAACCACCACCTTCACCCCTCGCCGCCTCGCCACGGCGACCGTCACCGTCGCACTGGTCGTCGGGCTGGCGGCGTGCGGACCGAAGGCCGACGGCGGTGGAGGCTCCGGCAAGGACGCCGCGCCGCAGCAGGGCGGCACCCTCACCGTCCTCAACCAGAACCCGCAGGACCAGTTCGACCCCGCGCGGCTCTACACCTCCGGCGGCGGCAACGTCCCCTCCCTGGTCTTCCGCACCCTCACCACCCGCAACCGGGCCGACGGCGCGGCCGGCACCAAGGTCGTCCCGGACCTCGCCACCGACACCGGCACCCCGTCGGAGGGCGCGACGGTGTGGACGTACCACCTCAAGGACGGCCTGACGTTCGAGGACGGTTCGCCGATCACCACGGCCGATATCAAGTACGGCATCGAAAGGTCATTCGCCCCCGAACTCTCGGGCGGTGCACCGTTCCTGAGGGACTGGCTGGTCGGCGCCGCGGACTACCAGGGCCCGTACAAGGACACGCGCGGTCTGGACGCCATCGAGACGCCGGACGAGAAGACCATCGTCTTCCGCCTCAACAAGCCCGAGGGCGACTTCCCGTACCTCGCCACCCAGACGCAGTTCGCCCCCGTCCCGAAGGCCAAGGACACCGGGACGAAGTACCAGGAGCACCCCGTCTCCTCCGGCCCCTACCAGGTCGTCAAGAACGAGAACGACGGCGCCCACCTCGTCCTCAAGCGCAACCCCAACTGGTCGGCGGCGACGGACGACCAGCGCAAGGCGTACCCGGACACCATCGACGTGCAGTCCGGGCTCGACCCGGCGGTGATCAACCAGCGGCTCTCCGCCGGCACCGGCGCCGACGCGGCCGCCGTCACCACCGACACCAACCTCGGCCCCTCCGAGCTCGCCCAGGTGAAGGACGACAAGTCGCTCGCCGCGCGCGTCGGCACCGGCCACTTCGGCTACGTCAACTACCTGGCGTTCAACCCGAAGGTCAAGCCCTTCGACGACCCCAAGGTCCGGCAGGCCGTCGCCTACGCGATCAACCGCACCTCGGTCGTCAACGCGGCCGGCGGCTCCTCGCTCGCCGAGGCCGCCACCACCTACCTGCCCGCCCAGGAGACCTTCGGGTACACGCCGTACGACCCGTTCCCGGCCGGTGCCACGGGCAACCCGGCGAAGGCCAGGGAGCTGCTGAAGGAGGCCGGTTACCCGGACGGCCTGACCATCACGCTCACCCACTCCAGCGCCACCGGCAAGGGCTACGGCCCGGACCTGGCCGCCGCCGTCCAGGACGGCCTGAAGGCCGCCGGGATCACCGTCCAGCTGGAGGCCCTGGACTCCACCCGGTACTCCAAGACGATCCACACCGTCGGCACCGAGCCCGGCCTCTTCCTCTCCGGCTGGGGCGCCGACTGGCCGTCCGGCGGCCCGTTCCTGGCCCCGATCTTCGACGGCCGGCAGATCGTCACCGACGGCTACAACTTCAACTCCGCGCAGCTGGACGACCCTTCGGTGAACGACGAGATCGACCAGATCAACAAGATCACCGACCACGCCGAGGCCGCCAAGCGCTGGGGCGCCCTGGACAAGCGGATCGGCGACCAGGCCCTCACCGTCCCGCTGTTCCACCCCGTCTACAAGCGGCTGTCCGGCAAGGACGTCCGCAACATCGTCATCAGCGACTGGACCGGCGTCCTCGACATCTCCCAGGTCGCGGTCAAGTAGCGGACGGGACCGGACGGATCGATCGGACAACCATGGCTCCACAGCAACCCCGAGCCGGGGAGGCCCCCGCGGCCTCCCCGGCCGCCGGGGGACCACAGGTGTGGCGGCGGCTGCTCGCGCGGCGCGCCGCCCTCACCGCCGGCCTCGTCATCGTCCTGCTCGTCCTGATCGCCGCGGCGGCACCGCTGCTCAGCGCGATCGAGGGCCAGGACCCCACCAGTTACCACAACGACCTGCTCGACTCGGCGGCCGGCGGGGTGCCCACCGGCTCCTTCGGCGGCGTCAGCGCCGAGCACTGGCTCGGCGTCGAACCCGGCACCGGGCGGGACGTGTTCGCCCGACTGGTGCACGGCGCCCGGATCTCGCTGCTCGTCGCCGTCGGCGCCACCCTCGTCCAGGTCGCGATCGGCGTCCTGCTCGGCCTCGCCGCGGGCCTCGGCAACCGGTGGCTCGACCAGCTGATCGGCAACACCACCGAGGTGATGCTCGCGCTGCCCACGCTGGTCTTCGCCATCTCGCTGATGGCGGTCGTGCCCCCCGGCTTCCCCCGCCCGCTGCTGCTGACCCTGGTCATCGGGCTGCTGGGCTGGGCCGGCACCGCACGGGTGGTCCGGGCGCAGACGCTCAGCCTCCGGCAGCTCGACTACGTGGCCGCGGCCCGGCTCGCCGGCGCCACCCGGTGGCGGATCGCCCGCCGGGAGCTGCTGCCGTCCCTGGCCGCGCCGGTCATCACCTACGCGGCGGTGCTGCTGCCGTCCAACGTGGTCGCCGAGGCCGGGCTGTCCTTCCTCGGGGTGGGCGTCAAGCCGCCGACCTCCTCGTGGGGCCAGATGCTCTCCGGGGCGACCACCTGGTTCCGCGCGGACCCGATGTACGTGCTGCTCCCCTCCGCGCTGCTGTTCACCACCGTGCTCGCCTTCACCGTGCTCGGCGACGCCGTCCGCACCGAGCTCGACCCCCGTGCGGCCTCCCGGCTGCGGGTCGGTACGGCGCGCGGCGGCTCCGGTCCGTCGAACGCCGGCCCCTCGGGTGCCGGTCCGTCGAACGCCGCTCCGTCGAACGCCGGTCCGTCGAGCGCGGGCCGGGGCCCCTCCGAGGAGGCCACCGCATGACCCGCTTCCTGCTCCGCAAGGCCGTCGGCATGCTCGGCGTCCTGCTCGTCCTCTCCCTGGTCGTCTACGCGGTCTTCTACATCGCCCCCGGCGACCCGGCCCAGCTCGCCTGCGGCGAGAAGTGCAGCCCCGCCCAGGTCGCCCAGGTGCGCGAACGGCTCGGCCTCGACGCGCCCGTCTACCTCCAGTACGCCCACTTCCTCCAGGGCGTCGTCGCCGGCCGCGACTTCAGCGCCGGGACGGGCCTGCTGCACTGCCAGGCGCCCTGCCTGGGCATCTCCTACCGCAGCGGCGAGCAGGTCACCGACATGATCACCGCCCGGCTCCCGGTGACGGCCTCGCTGGCGCTCGGCGCGATGGTGCTCTGGCTGGTCCTCGGGGTCGGCACCGGGCTGGTCTCCGCGCTGCGCCGGGGCCGGCTCAGCGAGCGGCTGCTGACCGCGCTGACGCTGGCCGGCAGCTCCATCCCGGTCTTCGTCATCGGCCTGGTGCTGCTCATCGTCCTGTGCGCCCAGCTCCAGTGGCTGCCGTTCCCGAGCTACGTGCCCCTCACCGAGGACCCGCAGCAGTGGTTCTGGGGACTGCTGCTGCCCTGGGTCTCGCTCGCGCTCATCGAGTCCGCGAAGTACGCCCGGCTGACCCGCTCCTCCATGCTGGAGACCCTCGCCGACGACCACATCCGGACCTTCCGGGCGTACGGCGTCAGCGAGCGGCACCTGGTGACCAGGCACGCGCTGCGCGGCGCGCTCACCCCGGTGATCGCGCTGACCGCCATCGACCTCGGGACGATGTTCGGGTCCGCCGTGCTGACCGAGTCGCTCTTCGGCCTCCCGGGGCTCGGCAAGCTGCTGGTCACCTCGGTCGGCCTGATCGACCTGCCGACCGTCGTCGGCCTCACCCTCGTCACCGGGTTCTTCGTGGTCCTCGCCAACGTCATCGCGGACGTGCTCTACGCGGTGACCGACCGAAGGGTGGTCCTGACGTGAGCGCCGGAACCCTGAGCCCCGAGCCCCGGGGCTCCGAACCCCTGGCCGCCGAAGCCCGGGGCGAGGCCCTGGTCGACGTCCGGGACCTGGTCGTCGACTTCCCGGTCGGCGACGGCCACGTCCGCGCCGTCGACGGCGTGGGCTTCACCCTGGAGGCCGGGCAGGCGCTCGGCATCGTCGGCGAGTCCGGCTCCGGCAAGAGCACCGTCGCCTACGGGCTGCTCGGCCTGCACCGCGGCACCGGCGCCCGGATCGGCGGCTCGGTGCGGGTCGCCGGGGTCGACGCCGTCACCGCCGAGGGCGACGAACTCCGGCGCCTGCGCGGCGGGTTGGCCGCCATGGTGTTCCAGGACCCGCTCTCCGCCCTCGACCCGTACTACGCGGTGGGCGACCAGATCGCCGAGGTCGTGCGGGTGCACCGGGACGTCTCCCGCCGGGACGCCCGGGCCCGGGCCGTCGAGGTGCTCGACCGCGTGGGCATCGCCGACGCGGCGCGGCGCTCGCGGTCGCGTCCGCACGAGTTCAGCGGCGGCATGCGCCAGCGGGTGCTGATCGCGATGGCCCTGGCCTGCGAGCCGCGGCTGCTGGTCGCCGACGAGCCGACGACCGCGCTGGACGTCACCGTCCAGGCCCAGATCCTCGACCTGCTGCACGAGTTGCGGGCCGAGACCGGGGCCGGGCTGGTCCTGGTCACCCACGACCTGGGCGTGGTCGCCGGGAGCGTCGACCGGGTGCTGGTGATGAAGGACGGCCGGGCCGTGGAGCACGGGCCGGTCGCCGAGGTGCTGGGCGCTCCGCGCGAGCCGTACACCCGCGCGCTGCTGTCGGCGGTGCCCCGGGTCGACGCGCCCGCCGAGTCGGCCGAGCCGACCAGGTCGGCCGGGCCCGTCGGGGATGACGTGCTACTCGAAGCCGTCGACCTGCGCCGGGAGTTCGCCACCCGCGGCGGCCTCACCCGGCGCACCGGCCCGGTGACCGCCGTGGACGGCGTCTCGCTCACCGTACGGGCCGGCGAGACGCTGGGCGTGGTCGGCGAGTCCGGCTCCGGGAAGACCACGCTCGGGCGGATGCTCGTCCGGCTGCTGGAGCCGACCGGCGGCCAGCTGCACTACCGCGGCCGGGACATCGGAGCGCTCGGGGAGAAGGAACTGCGCCCGATCCGGCGAGAGTTGCAGATGGTCTTCCAGGACCCGGTGTCCTCGCTCAACCCGCGCCGCAGCATCGGCGAGTCCATCGCCGACCCGCTGCGCATCGCCGGGGAGAGCGACGAGCGCCGCATCCGCAGCCGGGTCGGCGAACTCCTCGAACGCGTGGGGCTCGACGCCGACTGGTACCACCGCTACCCGCACGAGTTCTCCGGCGGGCAGCGGCAGCGGGTCGGCATCGCCCGCGCGCTGGCGCCCCGACCGCGGCTGATCGTCTGCGACGAACCGGTCTCCGCGCTGGACGTCACCACCCAGGCCCAGGTGGTCGAGCTGCTGGGCGAGTTGCAGCGCGACCTCGGCCTCGCGCTGGTCTTCATCGCCCACGACCTCGCCGTGGTCCGGCAGGTGAGCGACCGGGTCGCGGTGATGCGGGCCGGGCGGATCGTGGAACAGGGCGACGCCGACACGGTGTACGACTCCCCCCAGCACGCCTACACCAAGGGCCTGTTGGCCGCCGTGCCGGTCCTGGACCCGGCCGAGGCGACCGCCCGCCGCCACGCCCGCCTGGCCTCCGCCGGCGCCTGACCGTCGACTGCCCGGCCCGGGTCGCACCTCACGGGGTGCGACCCG
>NZ_JBHUAL010000109.1:0-30802 GCF_042789775.1 Kitasatospora sp. NPDC056800
GCGCTCGTCCTCGGTGGTCGCCCGCTGCAGGCCGGCGGCCAGGAAGTCGCTGATCTGGGCATCGCCGCCGACCAGCGCGGCGGCCGCCGCGTCCTTGACCGCCGACCCGCCGGCCGCCCACGCCTCGACCACCTGGGTGCGCGCGCCCGCGGGCAGCGGCGCCGGCCCGGGATCGGCGGGGACCGCCGCCGCCACCGTCGTGCCGAAGACCGCCATGGCCAGCGACAGCGCCGTCACCGCGGTCAGCCGGGCGCGTCGGAGACGCTTAGGCGGGAATGTGATCCCGGATAATTTATCGACCATTTCTCCTCAATTCCTTGAGTGCTTTTCGACTGGAATTCCAGGCATTTTCGGAACCGTCTACAACAACCTGTCGAACTGTCGCACAGGTCGTGAACCCACGGGTCCGATACCGAATTCACGAGCCATGCCACGGATCGAGCACGCTGGGACGTCGAGTGGAAGAAACAGCTGGTCAGAGGCACTTTGAGGGGGCCCCAAGGCCGGGCTACCGGTTTCCGAAGGGGATCGCCGCAGGCCGCTCGGTCCGCAATATTGGCTCGAACCCGACTCTTTTACGGAACTCGGCGACCGTGATACCAATAGGCCTCCGACCCGATGGCGAAGCGCCCTGCGCAGGCCCGGGTCGGCGCATCGTTTACTTCGATCACACCATTCCCTTGCCCGTGGAATTCCGAACGAGGAGGCCCCACCAGCATGAAGCCTTTGATTCGCTGCCTGACCGTCGGTGCCGTCGCCGGTGCCGTCGCCCTGACGGGTCTGACCACGGTCGGCGCCGCCCCCGTACCCGCCGGAACCGTGAGCGCCGCCGGGGCCGGTACCACCACCGCCGGGGCCGTCACCGCGGACGACACCCCGCCGCCGGCCGTCGAGGACTTCGCGTACCCGGAGGCCGACAGGATCTTCAAGGAGCGCGGCATCAAGCTGAAGAGCGGCGACGGCCACATCCTGCTCGCCACCTGCGACAGCCGCCCCGGCCTGCTCGAAGTGAACGCCCGGGGCATGTCGACCACGGACCCGGTCGGCCACGGCCGGTTCTGCTTCCAGGTCACCGGCGCGACCGGCCGCCTGAGCCTCGAACTCCCCTCCGTCTACGGCGCCAAGGGCAACGACTACGCCGTACGCGTCGACATGCAGACGGGCACCGAGGCCAAGTCCTTCGACGTGCAGAAGAACAAGTGGACGCCGGTCGGGGAGACCGCCGACCCGCAGGAGCGCGTGTTCACCCTGCTGGAGATCACCGCCACGGCGTGACCCCCGGTCCGCGCTTCCCCGGCGCTACCGCCACCGCCACCGCCCGGCAGACGAAGGAAAGCCACCTCATGGTTCGCTCACGCCCACGCACCGCATGGACGGCCGGGACGGTCACCGCCGCCGCCCTCGCCGGCACCCTGTTGTCCGGCACGCCAGCCCCCGCCCTGAACGGCGACACCGCACCCGCCGGCTCGTACGCCTTCACCGTCAAGCTGGACATCGGCAACGGCCAGCGCGCCTGCACCGGCGCCCTGGTCGACCCGTACTGGATCGTCACCGCCGCCGCCTGCTTCGCCGACAACTCCGCCCAACCGACGACCGTCCCCGCCGGCCCACCCGCCCTCAAAGCCACCGCCACCATCGGCCGCACCGACCTCACCACCGCGACCGGCCAGGTCCGGGAGATCGCCGAGCTCGTCCCCCGCACCGACCGCGACCTCGTCCTGGCCCGGCTCGCCACCCCCGTCACCGACATCACCCCGCTCGCCGTGGCCGCCACCGCCCCCGCCGCCGGTGAGGACCTGCTGGTGACGGGCTACGGCCGCACCAAGGCCGAGTGGGTGCCCGACAAGCTCCACAGCGCCGCCTTCACCGTCGGCGCCGTCGACCCGACCGGCCTCGCCATCGCCGCCAAGGCCCCCGCGGACGCCGCCGTCTGCAAGGGCGACACCGGCGGCCCCGCCCTGCGCAAGGTCGGCGACCACTACGAACTCGCCGCCCTCAACAGCCACTCCTGGCAGAACGGTTGCCTCGGCGCCGCCCCGACCACCCGCACCGGCGCGTACGAGACCCGCACCGACGACCTCGGGAGCTGGATCCAGCAGACCGTCTCCGCCTGGTCCGCCGTGGTCGCCGCCCGTTCCGGGGGCCGCAGCACCGTCTACAACCCGGACACCAGGACCGCCGAGACCTTCGCCCTGCGGAGCGACGGCGCCATGATCCACGCCTACAACACCAACGGCGAGGGCTGGTCCGGCTGGTACGTCCTCGGCGACGGCGCGCGGTTCACCGGTTCCCCGGCCGTCGTCCACAACCCGGTCACCAACACCCTCGACGTGTTCGCCACCGGCACCGACGGGTCCATCTACCGGGCGACGTGGAGCCGCGCCACCGGCTGGTCGGCCTGGACCATGACCGCCGACTGGAAGTTCCGCGGCTCCCCCACCACCGTCTACAACCCGGACACCCGGACCGCCGAGGTCTTCGCCCTGACCACCGACGGCACCATGGCCCACCTCTACAACACCGAAGGGGCGGGCTGGCACGGCTGGTTCACCCTCAACCCCGGAGGCGCCTTCGTCGGCGTACCGGCCGTCGTCCACAACCCGGTCACCAACACCCTCGACGTGTTCGCCACCGGCACCGACGGGTCCATCTACCGGGCGACGTGGAACCGGGCCGGCGGCTGGACACCGTGGATCATGACCGGCACCTGGAAGTTCCGCGGCGTCCCCACCACCGTCTACAACCCGGACACCCGGACCGCCGAGGTCTTCGCCCTGACCACCGACGGCACCATGGCCCACCTCTACAACACCAACGGCGAGGGCTGGTCCGGCTGGTACGTGATCGGCCCCAGCGACTGGAAGTTCGCCGGCACCCCCGCCATCCTCCACAACCCGGCCGCCAACACCCTCGACCTGTTCGCCACCGGCACCGACGCCTCCATGTACCGGGCGACGTGGAGCCGCGCCACCGGCTGGTCGGCCTGGACCATGACCGGCAGCTGGAAGTTCGGCGGCTCCCCCGCCGCGGTCTACAACCCGGACACCCGGACCGCCGAGGTCTTCGGCCAGGGCACCGACGGCGTCATGGCCCACGCCACCAAGGCCGGCGACGGGGCCTGGTCCGGCTGGTCCGTCGTCGGCCAGATCCCCACGACGGGCTGACCGCACCGACTCGTACCGACCCCGGCGAACGCCCGGTACGGCGGCCCCGCCCGACGGACCGTCGCCCGCTGACCCGAAGAGGAATCCCCATGCCCCGCAAGACCCCGTCCCGCCCCTGGCGGACCGGCGTACTGGCCGCGGCCACCGCCGCCGGCGTACTGGGCACCTGCACCCCGGCCGGCGCCGTGGTCGGCGACGCCGCGCCCGCCGGCTCCTACGCCTTCACCGCCAAACTGGACATCGGCGACGGCAAGCGCTCCTGCACCGGCGCCCTGGTCGATCCGTTCTGGGTCGTCACCGCCGCCGCCTGCTTCGCCGATGACCCCGCCCGGCCGACGACCGTCCCGGCCGGCCCGCCCGCGCTCAGGACGACCGCCACCGTCGGCCGCACCGACCTCGCCACCACGGCGGGCCAGGTCCGGGACGTCGTCGACCTGGTCCCCCGCGCCGACCGCGACCTGGTCATGCTGCGCCTGGTCAACCCGGTCATCGACGTCGACCCGCTCGCCGTGGCCACCACCGCCCCCACCCCGGGCGAGGAGCTGCTGGTGACGGGCTACGGCCGCACCAGGGCCGAGTGGGTGCCCGACCAGCTCCACAGCGCCGCCTTCACCGTCGGCGCCGTCGGCCCGACCGGTCTCGCCATCGCCGCCAAGGCCCCCACGGACGCCGCCGTCTGCAAGGGCGACACCGGCGGCCCCGCCCTGCGCAAGGTCGGCGACCGCTACGAGCTCGCCGCCCTCAACAGCCGCTCCTGGCAGAACGGTTGCCTCGGCGCCGCCCCGACCACGCACACCGGCGCGTACGAGACCCGCACCGACGACCTCGGGAGCTGGATCCAGCAGACCGCCGCCCTCGACTGGACGACCCCGCTCGTCAACACCAACAGCGGCAAGTGCCTGGAGATCGACGACTCCCTCCTGACCGACGGCGCCCGCGCCCAGCAGTGGACCTGCCACGGCCTGCCGACCGCCCGCTGGACCTTCCACTGGGCCGACGACGCCTGGGAGGTGCGCAACGCCAACAGCGGCAAGGCCCTGGAGATCGAGAACTCCCTCCTGGCCGAGGGCGCCCCCGCCCAGCAGTGGACCTTCCACGGCCTCCCCACCCAGAAGTGGGACCTCGTCAAGGCCGCCGGCGGCTACGCCCTCAGGAACCGCAACAGCGGCAAGGCCCTGGAGATCGACGACTCGCTCACGACCGACGGCGCCCGCGCCCAGCAGTGGACCTTCTACGACCTCCCCACCCAGAAGTGGGCCTTCTCGTACTGACCCCCGGGAACGACCCGGAACCTGCGCCCAGAACCCGAGCCCGGAACCCGGAAGCGCCCCGGGCCCGGAACCGACCCGAAGAGGAATCCCCATGCCCCGCAAGACCCCGTCCCGCTCCTGGCGCACCGGCGTACTCGCCGCGGCCACCGCCGCCGGCGTGCTGGGCACCTGCGCGCCGGCCGGCGCCGTGGTCGGCGACGCCGCCGCCGACGGCTCCTACGCCTACACCGCCCGCCTGGCGATCGGCGACGGCCTGCGCACCTGCACCGGCGCCCTGGTGGACCGCAACTGGGTGCTCACCGCGGCCTCCTGCTTCGCCGACGACCCGGCGCAGCCGCAGGCCCCGGCCGCCGGTGCGCCGAAGTGGAAGACCACCGCCACCGTCGGCCGCACCGACCTGACCACCTCCGGCGGCAAGACGTCCGAGGTCTCCGAGCTGGTGCCGTACCAGGGCCGTGACCTGGTCATGGCCCGCCTCGCGACGCCCGTCGACGGCATCGCCCCGATCGCGGCCGCCTCCACCGCCCCCGCCGCCGGGCAGCCGCTGCGGGTGCCCGGGTACGGGCGCACCAAGGACGAGTGGGCGCCGCTGAAGCTGCACACCGGCGCGTTCTCGCTCGACACGGTGAGCGCGACGGGCATCGGCGTCACCGGCACGGGCGGCGCGGCGGTCTGCAAGGGCGACACCGGCGCCCCGGTGGTCCGCGAGACGGGCGGCAGGGCCGAGCTGGTCGCGGTCGCCTCCCGCTCCTGGCAGGGCGGCTGCCTGGGCGCCCCCGCCGGCGAGACCCGCACCGGCGCGTACGGCGCCCGGGTCGACGACGTCTCCGGCTGGGTCCAGCAGGTGCGGGCCAGGTCCTGGGGCTGGAAGACCCGGGCCCTGGTGCGCGGCGACGCCGACCTGTACCTCACGACCCGTCTCTACGACGGTTCGTGGACGCCGTACGAGGACGTCCAGGCGGCGGCCGGGAACATCGGCGGTGTGCGCGCCGTCTCCTCGGTCGGCATCGACGGCGACACCCACGTCCTCGCGCTCGGCGGTGACGGGCACCTGCACTACGCCGTCCACAACCTGGACGGCGGCTGGGGCCAGAAGTTCGTCGACCTCAACACCACCGTCGCCGACCTCGGCGGCATCACCCAGGTCTCCATCGCCAACGTGGACGGCGCCCTGCACATCGTCGTCGTGGCGAACGGGCGGCTCCTGCACAGCAGCCGCCCCGCGAACGGCCGGTGGAGCGTCTTCGGGGTGGTCACCGACGAGACCGGGCCGCTCACCGGCATCACGTCGATCGCCACCGCCGGCGTCCGCGGCGGGGAGCTGCACATCGCCGCCGTGTCCGGGGGGAAGGTCTCCCACACCCGTCGCTTCGCCTCCGGGGCCTGGTCCTCCTGGACGTCGGTCGCCGGGGCCGCCGGGGCCACCGCGCCGGTGACCGGCGTCGCCGTCACCCCGCAGGACAGGGACCTCGATGTCGCCGTCGTCACGAGCGGCGGGCAGTACCACACCGTGCGCTACGCGAACGGAAGTTGGCGGCCATTCGACTCCCTCGCCGGCGCCGCCGGGACCAGCGTCAGCGCCGCGCCCGTCGACACCGACGCCCGGTTCGCCGTCGCCACCGCCGACAACAGGGTGCTGCTGACCTCCCGTCACGGCGACGGCACCTGGACCGCCCCGGAGTACCTCGACCTCACCGCCGTGCCCGGCAACCACACCGGCACCTCGATCAGCGCCTCCCTCTGATCACCGCACCCGTCCGGCGGGTGTGCTCAGAGCAGCGCCAGCACCACCGCGAGGGCGGCGGCGGCCCGCCCGGCCGCCGCCGCCACGGCCATCGCCAGGCCCCACGGCCAGTGCTGGGACAGCATCAGCGCGCCGCCGAACCCGGTGGCGAGGAACAGCGAGATCGCGGTTCCCAGCGGGACCCGCCAGTCGCCCTCGCTCTGGAACGTCCCGGTCAGGCCGCGGACCAGCAGCGTCGTGCCCGCGCCGACCAGCAGCGCGACCCCGGTCATGGCGAGCCACGGGGTGCTCGGCGGCTCGGTGCGGCGGCCCTGGTAGGCGATGTCGGCGACCCGGCCGTGCCAGAGCCTCAGCTCGACCACGGAGCCGACGTCCACGGCGTCGTAGAACGACTCCCTGACCGGGTAGGTGTCGCTCGGCCCGTTCTCCCGCGCCACCGCGATCCCGTACGAGGTCGAGTCGTTGCCCGGGTCCGCCCACTTCCTCGTCACCCGGCCGCTCTCCGAGCGCAGGCAGTCCTCCTGCGGCCCGGCGGCCCGGGCCCCGCAGGCGGGTGCGTCGAGGTAGGCGCCGCGGGCGTCGTACGCGGCGTCGAACCGGACGAAGCCGATCGCCACAACCGCCAGTCCCAGCAGGGCGAGCAGGCCGCGCAGCAGCAGCGCGCCGGCCGCCCGTCCGCGCCCGCCCCGCAGGCCGTCCGTCTTCCCCATGGGTCCCCTCCCGCCCGTCGGACCAGGTCATTGTGCCCTCGGGGCGGCGCGGGGGCCATCGGTGTCTCCGCACCCCCGCGCGTCAACCCCGGCCGCGCGGGTTCGCCCGATCGGGGGGCGCGCGCCCGGTGCGCGCCCGGCGGGCCGTAGCGTCGTCACGGCGGACGGCGAGGGGCGGCCGCGCGGGGCCTTCGGGAGGGGTGGCGGGAGTGCGGGTCGGGCGGGTGCTGGGACTGGTGGCGGCGGCGGTGCTGGTGACGGCGGGGTGCGGCGGCGAGCCGGCGGAGAGGTCCCTGCCGCAACGGGCCGAGGAACGGCCGACGGCGCTGGTGTACCGGGGGCCGGCCGCCTGCGACGGGTGCCCGGAGGCGGCGCGGGGGCTCCTGGAGCGGGCCGGGTTCGCGGTGCGGTTCATCGGACCCGAGGAGCGGGTGCGGTTCGGCCCGGCGGCGCTGGCCGACGCGGCGGTGTACGTGCAGCCGGGCGGCACCAACGGGCAGGAGGTGGGCACCGCGTGGGACCTGCTGGCCCGCGACCCGGGCTTCTCCCCGGACCTGGTGCGCGCCTACGTGCGCGGCGGCGGCCGCTACCTGGGGCTGTGCATGGGCGGCTACCTGGCCGGCGACCCCGGCTTCGACCTCCTGCCCGGCGACTCCGGCGAGTACATCCGCTCCCCGGACGCCACCGTCACCGACGAACAGGACGGCCTGGTCGACGTCCTGTGGCGCGGCCGCCCGCAGCGGATGTACTTCCAGGACGGCCCGTACTTCGACGTCGACGGCCCGGGCACGGACGTCCTCGCCCGCTACCCCAACGGCCGCACCGCCGCCGCCGTCGCCCCGTACGGCCGGGGCCGGGTCGCGGTCAGCGGCCCGCACCCCGAAGCCCCGGCCGACTGGTACGGCGACTACGGGCTGCCCGACCACTCCGCCACCGGCCTCACCCTCGGCGAGGACCTGCTCCACACCCTGACCGCCCCCGCCCCGACCGCCGGCCCCACGCCCGCACCCTGAGCCTGGCGCCGGACCGGCGGTGCGAAGCGGGTACCCGGTGGCCGCAACGGTCGGCCCCTGCCCCCGGCGGGTCGCCGGAGGCAGGGGCCGCGCGGGGACGGGCGGGCCGTCAGCCGTGCGAGAAGGTGATCCGCGGCAGTACCCGGTCCAGCCAGCGGGGGGTGTGCCAGGCGGCGTGCCCGGTCAGGCGCAGCAGGACGGGGAGCAGGACGAGGCGGACCAGGGCGGCGTCGAGGAGGACGGCGGTGCCGAGGACGATGCCCATCTCCTTGGGCGGGAGCGGGCCGGACAGGGCGAAGGTGAAGAACACCGCGACCATGACGCCGGCGGCGGCGAAGACGACCCGGCCGGAGTGGGCCAGGGCTCCGGTCATGGCGGCCTTGGGGTCGCCGGTGCGTTCGTAGTGCTCCTTGGCGGAGGCGAGGAGGAAGACGGTGTAGTCCATCGCGATGGCGAAGATCATCGCGAAGAAGAACACCGGTGCCCAGCCGTCCAGGAAGCCCTGCGGGGTGAAGCCCAGCAGGCCGGCCCCGTGGCCGTCCTGGAAGACCAGGCGGGCGACGCCGAAGGCGGCTCCGGTGGACAGCAGGCTGGCGGCGGTGCCGAGGGCGGCGATCAGCGGGGCGCGCAGGGCGGCGAGGAGCAGCAGGAAGCCGAGGGCCATGACGACGCCGATGACCAGCGGGGTCTTCTCGGTGAGCAGGTGCTGCAGGTCGAGGTTCTCGACGGCGGCGCCGCCGACCATGGTGTCGGCGGGCAGTTCGGCGCGCAGGGTGTGGACGGTGCCGGAGAGGTCGGGGCTGGAGGGGTCGACGGTGGGCACGGCCTGGATCATCGACCAGCCGGAGCCGTCGGCGGCGGCCTGGGCGGGCATGGCGGCGGCGATGCCGGGGGTGGTGGCGACCCGGGCGGCGACCTCGGCGGCGCGGTCGGTGGGGGTGAGGATCTGCAGGGTGCCGGGGGCGCCGGGGCCGAAGGCCTGCTGGACGGCGGTGTAGCCGGCGCGGGCGCTGGCGTCCTCGGGCAGGACGGTGATGGACGGCATCGCGGTGCGCAGTCCGATGACGGGGGCGGCGAGGGCGATCAGTGCGGCGAGGGCGAGGGCGCCGTAGCGCAGCGGGTGCTTCCAGAGGCGTTCGCCCCAGGCGGCGAAGCGCGGGGAGGCGGGTGGGGTGGACTTGGTCCAGGGCAGGGAGAGGGCGTCGACGCGGTGGCCGAGCCGGCCGAGGACGGCGGGCAGCAGGGTGAGGGTGGCGGCGAGGACGAACAGGACGGCGAGCATGATGCCGCCGGCCATCGAGCGGAACGCCGGGGAGGGGACGAGCATCACGGCGGAGAGGCTGACCAGGACGGTGGCGCCGGAGAGCAGGACGGCCTTGCCGGCGGTGTCCATGGTCTCGGCGACGGCGCGCACGGCTCCCTCGTCGGCGCGACCGGCGGAACGGCCGTCGGCCCGGCGGGCGGCGCGGAAGCGCATGACGAGGAAGAGCGCGTAGTCGATACCGAGGGCCAGGGCGAACATCATGGCGAAGTTCATCGCCCAGACGGACACCGGGAAGAGGTGGCTGATCAGGACGAGGGAGCCGGCCGAGGCGGCGAGGCCGGCCATGGTGAGCAGCAGGGGCAGTCCGGCGGCGACGAGGGAGCCGAAGGCGAGCACCAGGATGGCGAGGGTGACCGGCCAGGACATGACCTCGGACTTCATCATGGCGTCGTGGTTGGCCTTGTTGAAGTCGCTCCACAGGACGGAGGCGCCGGTGGCGTGGACGCTGACGCCGTCCGTGGACAGGGCGCCGAGCGGTCCCTTGAGATCGTCGGCGGCGCGGACCATGTCGTCGGGCGAGGCGGCGGCGCCGGCGAGCAGGACGGCGGTGCGGCCGTCGGGGCTGATGGTGGCGCCGGGCTGGGGCGTGACGACGGTGGACACCCGCGGGTCGGCGGCGGCGAGGTCGTGCGCCTCGGTGATCACCTTCTGGACGGCCGGGTCGGTGACGGGGCGGTCGGCGGCGACGACGATCTGGATCGCGGAGGAGGCGTTGCCGGCGAAGTGCCGCTCGGCGAGTTCGCGGACCTGGACGGACTGGGAGCCGTCGGCCTGCCAGCCGGCGCCGGACAGCGCGCTGGTGACCTTGGGGGCGAAGGCGCCGAGGCCGATGACGACGATCAGCCAGCCGACCAGGACGGCCTTGAAGTGCCGGGTGGACCACACCCCGAGGCGGCCGAGCGGCCCGGGTCGGCCGTTCTCGGGGGCGCCGCCGCTGCCGGGGGCGTCGGGGGGCGGGGCGGCGGGCCGTACGGCTTCGGCGGGGCGGTTCACGTGGTGCTCCGTTCTCGGGCGCCGGGGAGGTCCGGAGGCCCGAAAAAATACGGGTGGGGGTATCTCGACCAGCGACAACAGCACCCGTCCCGCCTTTCATTCCGCCCCGGCCGCCCCTGCCCCGACGACCTCGGCCCCGGCCCCGGCCGCCCCGGCCCGCCGGCCGCCCCCGCCGGCTAGCCGATCACCGCGTCCACCTCGACCTCCACCAGCCAGCGCTCGTCGATGAAGCGCGACACCTCCACGAAGGTGGTGACCGGGCGGATCTGCGCGAAGCGCTCGCCGTGGGCGCGCGCGGCCTCCCGCCACTGGCTCATGTCGGTGAGCATGACGCGGGTCCGTACGACGTCCGTGAGGGTGGCGCCCGCCTCCCGCAGGGCGGCCTCGGCGATGTCCAGGCAGCGGACGGTCTGGGCGTGAACGTCGCCCTGGCCGACCGTCGTGCCCTGCTCGCTGATCGGGGCGGTGCCCGCGACCGCGACGTGGTTGCCCTTGCGCACGGCGCGGGAGAAGCCGATCCGCGGTTCGAGGGGCGAGCCGGAACTGACTGTCTGTCGAGTGCTCTCCATCGCACCATGGTGCCGCACTAGTGCACCCGTCGGGCCGTCTGCCCGCACGAACGCCCCCGCGCGCCGCCGGACCTGCCCCGGAGCACCCCACCGCACTAGTGCACCATCCTCAAATAGCCCCACGGCAAGGCTTGTTGGCGCCGACGCGTACGGCGTACATTCGGCGGCATGGAACACCTGGACCACCCGACGGGCACCGATGCCCCCGCCACCGACGTCCCTGCCGCCGACCGCCCCGGCACCGACGTCCTCGTCTCCGGCGCCGGGATCGCCGGCCCCGCCCTCGCCTACTGGCTGCGCCGCCACGGCTTCACCCCCACCGTCGTCGAGCGCGCCGCCGGCCCGCGCCCCGGCGGGCAGGCCGTCGACCTGCGCGGCGCCGGGCGCACCGTGATCGAGCGGATGGGGCTGATGGAGCGGGCCCGCGCGCTGCGCGTCGAGCAGCACGGCATCGCCCTGGTCGACCGGCGCGGGCGGGCCACCGCCCGGATACCCGTCGGGCTGTTCGACGGCGAGGGCATCGTCTCCGAGATCGAGATCCTCCGCGGCGACCTCGCCGACCTGCTGCGCGAGGCCACCGACGGCGTCGAGTACCTCTGGGACGACACCGTCACCGCGCTCGACCAGGACGCCGGGGGCGTCACCGTCACCTTCGAGAACGCCCCCGCCCGCCGCTTCGCCCTGGTCGTCGGCGCGGACGGGCTGCACTCCGCCGTCCGCCGCCTCGCCTTCCGCCCCGGCGACGGCGACGGCCCCGACGGCCCAGACGGCCCAGACGGCACCGAAGGCGCCCACTACCGGCCGCTCGGCGGCTGCCACGCCTGGTTCACCGTCCACGACCCCGCCCTCGCCCGCGAGCTCGACGGCTGGTTCCTGATGTACAACGCCCCCGGCGGCCTGGTCGCCGGCGCCCGCCCCGGCCGGCTGCCCGGCGAGGTCAAGGCCTCCCTCGGCCTGCGCCGCGCACCCGCGGCCTACGACCGCCGCGACACCGCCGCCCAGCGGCGCCTGCTCGCCGAGCGCTTCGCCGGAGCCGGCTGGGAGGTGGACCGGCTGCTCGCCGGGATGCGCACCGCCGGGGACTTCGCCTTCGACTCCTTCGGCCAGGTCCACCTCGACCACTACAGCCGCGGCCGCGTCGCCCTGCTCGGCGACGCCGGGTACAGCCCGAGCCCCCTGACCGGCCTCGGCACCAGCCTCGCCCTGGTCGGCGCCTACCTGCTGGCCGGTGAACTCGCCGCCGCCGCAGGCGACTTCCGTACCGCCTTCGCCCGCTACGAGGAGCTGATGCGCCCCTACGCCACCCGGGCCCAGGAGCTGCCGCCCGGCGGCCTGGGCGGCTACGCCCCGGACAGCGCCCTGGCGATCCGCCTGCGCGCCGCCTCCATGCGCTGGATGGGCCGCTGGCCGCTGCGCCCCGTGCTGGCCGCCCAGTTCGCCAAGGCCGGCGACATCGCCCTGCCCGACTACCCGCTGCCCGATCGCACGCTGCCCGCCCGGACCGCCTGAGCCTCAGGCCGCACGCCCCCGCCCGGCTACGCCGTACGCGGCTGATTGAAGCGCAGCATGTTGCCCGACGGGTCGCGGAAGGCGCAGTCGCGCACCCCGTAGGGCTGGTCCATCGGCTCCTGGAGGACCTCGGCGCCCGCCGCCCGGATGCGCTCGAAGGTGGCGTCGCAGTCGTCGGTGCGGAAGATGACGCCGCGCAGCAGGCCCTTGGCGAGGAGTTCGGCGGCGGCCCGGCGGTCGGCCTCGGAGGCGTGCGGGTCGGCCAGCGGGGGCTCCAGGACGATCTCCACGCCGGGCTGGTCGGGCGAGCCGACGGTGACCCAGCGCATGCCCTCGAAGCCGACGTCGTTGCGCACTTCGAAGCCGAGGACGTCGCGGTAGAAGGCGAGCGCCCGGTCGTGGTCGTCGACGGCGATGAAGCACTGCGCGAGTTCGATGCTCATGCCCGTCACGCTACGGGAGCACCGGGGCCGCCGTCGCTCCCGTTCCCCTTCGCCCCCTTCGCCCCCTTGGCCTCCTTGGCCTCCTTGGCCTCCGCGCGCCGCACCGGGCGGGTGCCGATCTTGGCGACGCAGGCCGGGATCGCCGCGCCCTGCTCGTGGTCGCGGGCCCGGTAGGCGCTGGGGCTCTGCCCGACCAGCTCGGTGAAGCGGGTACTGAAGGAGCCCAGCGAGGTGCAGCCCACCGCCATACAGACCTCGGTCACGCTCAGGTCCCCGCGCCGCAGCAGCGCCTTGGCCCGCTCGATCCGGCGGGTCATCAGGTAGGTGTACGGGGTCTCGCCGTAGGCGGCGCGGAAGCTGCGCGAGAAGTGGCCGGAGGACATCAGCGCGGTGCGGGCCAGCGCCGGCACGTCCAGCGGCTGCGCGTACTCGCGGTCCATCCGGTCCCGGGCCCGGCGCAGCCGCACGAGGTCGTCGAGCGGCACGCGGCCCGCGGACGGGGACGAGGTAGAAGACGGGGACGAGGACGGGGACGACACACCGGCCACCGTACCGACTGCCACCGACAGACGACGCCCGGCCCATCCGTCCACCCCGTCCCCCGCCCGGCGCAGCCCGCTCGCGCCCGCCCCGCCGCGCCGACCACCCTGGAGCGGGGGCCGGACGGCGGAGAGGGCGACAGGGGTGGACGGCGAGGACGAGCAGCCCACCGCCCCGCGCGCGCCCGGCAACCGGGCGGTGGTGCTCGGCGTGCTGGCCGCGACCGTCGCCGTGCTGCTCGTCCAGGCGGTCAGCGGCACCAGTGCCCGCCTGGTGCTGCTGCTGGTGTTCCTGCCCGCGCTGCTGGCGGGCCTGGGCACCGTCGCCCAGACGGTGGCGGCCTCGGTGTGGGTGACCGCCGTGGTGGTGGCCCACTCGGTGCTGTTCCCGCCCGGGGACCTGCCGGCCCGCCTGGGCACCCTGCTGGGCGTGGTCGCCGCCGAGGCCGCCGTGATCGGCCTGTGCGCGCGGCGGGTGCGGCGCGAGCGGCAGCTGTCGCGGATGCGGCAGGTCGCCGTCGCCCTCCAGCGCCAGCTGCTGCGCCCGCTGCCCGTCACCACCCCGGACGTGCGCCTGGACGGGCTGTACCGGCCGCTGGAGCAGGACGCCATGGTCGGCGGCGACCTGTACGACGTCGCCGAGACCCCGCACGGCACCCGGGTGCTGGTCGGCGACGTCCAGGGCAAGGGCCTGCTCGCGATCGGGACGGGCTTCGCGGTGCTGAGCGCCTTCCGGGAGGCGGCCTTCCGCGAGCCGCGGCTGACCGCCGTCGCCGACGCCCTGGAGGCGGCGGTGGAGCGGCACAACGCCTACGCGGAGCAGAGCGGCGAGCAGGAACGGTTCGTCACGGCCACCGTGCTCTGCGTCCGCGCCCCGGACAGCAACGACGGGGGCACCGACGACGGGGGCCGCGCCACCGAGGTGCGGGCCGTCAACTGCGGCCACCTCTCCCCCTACCTGCTGCGCCCCGACGGCCGGGTGGAGCCCGTCCCCCTGGACGCCGGGCTCCCGCTCGGCCTCGCCGCCCTGGCCGCCACCGGCGAACCGCGCCCCGAGCGGCGTTTCACGCTGCCCGGGGACGGGGTGCTGGTGCTGCTCACCGACGGCATCACCGAGGCCCAGGACGCCTCCGGCGCGTTCTACCCGGTCGAACGGGGCCTGGCCGACCTCGCCGCCGTCCCCGCCGACGCCCTGCCCGAGGCTCTGGACCGGCGGGCCCGGCGCTGGAGCGGCGGGAGCAGCCGCGACGACGTCACCGTGCTCGCCCTGCGCCCCGCCCCGGAACCGCCGGCTCCGCCGGAACCGCCGGCCCGGTAGCCCGGTAGCCGCCCGGGACGGACCGAACAGGGCCGTACGGGGCTGTACACGGCCATACGGGGCCGTACGGGGCCGTTCGGGACCGTCCATGGGGCCGTCCGGCCCTTGACCCCCGGCTGCGGGCTCCACCTGCGGCGATCTAGGGTGCAGGCATGATCCCCACACCGATACCCAGCCCCGAGCCCACCCGGCTCGACGGTCCGACGGACGACTTCCTGACCGACCCCGCCCAGGCGCTGCGGGTGATGATGCAGGGCAACGCCCGGTTCGTGGCGGGCAACCCCGAGCACCCCAACCAGGACGCCGGGCGCCGCGCGGCGCTCGCCCCGGCGCAGCGGCCCTTCGCGGTGCTGTTCGGCTGCTCGGACTCCCGGCTGGCCGCCGAGATCATCTTCGACCAGGGCCTGGGCGACCTCTTCGTGGTGCGCACCGCCGGGCACGTCACCGGCGCGGAGGCGCTGGGCAGCATCGAGTACGGGGTGAGCGTGCTGGACTGCCCGCTGGTGGTGGTGCTGGGGCACGACTCCTGCGGTGCGGTGGCGGCGGCGCTGGACTCCCTGGAGCAGGGGCAGCTGCCGGGCGGTTTCGTCCGGGACGTGGTGGAGCGGGTGACCCCGAGCGTGCTGTCCGCCAGGGCGGCGGGCATCGAGGACCGGGACGGGATCGTGGACGAGCACATCCGCCAGACCGTGGACCTGCTGGTGGAGCGCTCGCAGGCGCTGGCGGCGCGGATCGCCGAGGGGAAGGTGGCCGTGGTGGGCCTGTCCTACCGGCTGCGCGACGGCCGGGCCCGGCTGGTCTCCGCCCGGGGGCCGGTGGGCTGACGGCGGGCCGCCGCGTCCCGCCCGTCGCCGGGATGGGGACGCCGTCCTCGGGAAACCGGAGTTCCATCCTCCGGAACTCGATGTCCGATCACCGCCAGCGCCCCCGTGCGGGCGGCGGCAGAGTCGGTGACCGGCAACGGTTCCCCATTTCCCGAGGACGGCAGTCTCCCGTGCACAAGGCCATCGATCTCAAGGTCCTGTACTTCGGCACCCCCGTGGTGCTGATCGGCTCGCGCAACGAGGACGGCAGCGCCAACCTCATGCCGATGTCCTCGGCCTGGTGGCTGGGGCAGTCGTGCGTGCTCGGCCTGGGCGACAGCTCGCAGACCGCCGAGAACCTGCGGCGCGAGGGCGAGTGCGTGCTCAACCTGGCGTCCTCCGCGCAGGTGGACGCCGTGGACGCCCTCGCGCTGCTGACCGCCAGGCCGCGGATCGCCGAGTACCGGCTGCGGCAGGGCTACCGCCACGAGCGGCGCAAGTTCGAGGCCGCCGGGCTGACCGAGGTGCCCGGCGAGCTGGTGCGGGCGCCGCGCGCCGCCGAGTGCCCGGTGCAGCTGGAGTGCCGGGTGGAGTCGGCGACGGCGCTGGCGGGCGGCGGGCGCACCGCCTTCGAGGTGACGGTGGTGCGCGCCCACGTCGAGGAGAGCCTGCTGGTGCCCGGCAGCGACCACTACGTCGACCCGGTCGGCTGGGACCCGCTGATCATGAAGTTCTGCGAGTTCTTCGGCGACGGGCGGCGCCTGGCCCCCTCCCGCCTCGCCGAGGGCTGGCAGATGCCCGGGCGGCTGCCCGCCGCCGTGTGACGTGGCGTCCGCCCGGGACGTCCGCTCGGGACGTCCGCCCAGGGCCTCCGCCCGGGACGTCCGCTCACCGGTGGTGCTCAGGGCGCGACGGTCGCCCCGCAGGAGTCGCACACCCGCGTCGCGGGCAGCTCCAGGAAGCAGCTCGGACAGATCGCCGGCGGGCGCGGCGGCGCGGCGACGGCGGCCTTGCGCTCCACCGAGGCCCGCAGGCGCGGGGCCAGGGCGGGCGTGCCGCCGTCGGCGGGCAGGTCGGCGGCGAAGTGCCGGTAGCAGGCCAGGCGGGCGGCGGCCGCGTGCTGCTCGCGGTCCATCTCGGCGGCCACCGGCGGCTGTCCGGCCACCGCCAGCACCTCCTGGTAGCCGGGCCCGACCTTGCCGTCGGTGGCGTGCACCACCAGGGCCGTCAGCGGTGGGTCGCCGCGCCGGTGCGCCTCGCGGATCACCAGGGCCAGCACCTTGCCTATCCAGTGCCGCTGGTTGATCCGGGTGCGCACCCCCGAGGCCTCCTGCACCGCCTCGGCCAGGTCCGGGTAGCTGATCACCGCGTGGTAGCGGCGCGCCACCTCCACCAGGGCCGGGTAGGCCGCCCTGGTCCACACGATGTGCGCCTGGCTGGCGCTGACCGCCGAACCGTCCGACGCCCGCCAGTACGTGTGCTGCTCCGTCATCCGCCCGCCCCTGTCCGTCTTGTCCGTTGTGTACGTGTCCGTCCCCCGCGGGCCCCCGCCGGGAGCGAGGCTACCCGGCCCCGGGGCGGCACCCTCGGGCGGGGCCTCGCCTCGGGCGGGGCTTGACTTCAAGTCCTGTTGAAGTCGTGGAATGGGTGCCGACCGCAGCCGTACGGGCAACCCCGCGGTCGATGCCCCGCCCGTACGGAAACCCGTACCGGGGCCGGGGCCGCCGCCTTCCCGATCGTGCCGACGGCGGCCCCGGCCTCCGGGCTCCCCCGCCCACCCCACCCGGCGCCGCGCCCCGCCTCCCGCGCCTCCCGCCTCGCATGGGCAGGCCGCGCCTGTGAGCCGGAACACGGTTGAGGTTGACCTTGGGTCAGGGTGGAGGCTCCTCCCATCGGGCCCGACGACGACGCGGGCCCCGCGATACGAGGGGGCAGCATGTCCACCACCCACCACTCCACCCACCACTCCACCCACGGCCCGGACCGCCCGGAGCTGCGACGGGCGGTCGAGGAGATCGCCGGATCCGGTTTCCTCGGCGTGCAGGTGCGGGTGAACGACGCGCACGGCGAGTGGGTCGGCACCGCCGGGTCCCGCGAGCTGGGCCGCGAGGAGAGGCCGCCGGCCGACGGGCACTTCCGCGTCGGCAGCGTCACCAAGAGCTTCATCGCGACCTCGGTGCTGATGCTGGTGGCCGAGGGCCGGCTGGCCCTGGACGACCCGGCCGGCGACCACCTGCCCGGGTTCGGGCTGGACCGGCGGATCACGGTGCGGATGCTGCTCCAGCACACCAGCGGGATCTTCAACCACACCGGCGAGCTGGAGGAGGACGGGACGTTCGTGCCGGGGGTCCCGTGGCGGGGCCGGGAGTGGGTGGAGGACCGCTTCCGCACCTACCGGCCCGAGGAGTTGGTGCGGCTGTCGCTGTCCCGGCCGGCGCGGTTCGCGCCGGGGGCGCGCTGGAGCTACGCCAACACCAACTACGTGCTGGCCCGGCTGGTGGTCGAACGGGTCACCGGCCGGCCGTTCGCCGAGGAGCTGCGGCGGCTGGTCCTGGAGCCGCTGGGGCTGACCGGGACGGTGGCCCCGGGCGCCTCGCCGGAGGTGCCCGAGCCGCACGGCCGCAGCTACTACCGCTACGAGGACGCCGGGCGGGAGCGGACGGTCGACGTCACCCGGCACAACCCGTCCTGGGTCTCGGGCGGCGGCGACATGATCTCGACCACCCGGGACCTGCACGTGTACTTCTCCGCGCTGATGGGCGGCCGGCTGCTGCCGCCCGGCCTGCTGGCCGAGATGCGCGCGCCGGAGGCGACGGTCGGCTACGGGCTGGGGATCTTCGCCCAGGCCACGGACACGGGCACCGTCTTCCACCACAACGGCGCCACCATCGGCTCGGCCGCGCTGATGTACGGCTCGCCGGACGGCGGCACCACCCTGACCGCCGGGCTGACCTACGTGGACGACGCCGACGTGTCCGTCGCCGCGGCGTTCCAGAGCGCCCAGCGACGGCTCGTCGACGAGGTGTTCGGCATCGGGCCCGGCCCCACGGCATCCGGTCGTACGGCAGGCTGAACGGATGGCAAACGGAGTCACGATCGGGCAGGCGGCCGCGTACGTCGGCGTCACGGTGAAGACGGTGCGGCACTACCACCGGCAGGGGCTGGTCGAGGAGCCGCTGCGCGACGCCTCCGGCTACCGGCGGTACGGGTCGGGCGAATTGCTGCGGCTGGTGCAGGTCCGGACGCTGGCCGCCGCCGGGGTGCCGCTGGCGGAGGTCGGGCCGCTGCTCGACGCCGACGGCGAGCGGTTCGCCACCGCCCTCGCCGACGTGGAGCGGCGCCTGACCGAGCGGATCACGGAACTGACCGCCCGCCGCGACACCCTGCACCGGCTCGCCGACGGCGACCGGGCCCTGCTGCCCGACCGCGCCTGCGCGGTCCTGGAGCGGATGCCCGGGCTCGGCTTCGGCCCCGACTACGTGGCGGCGCAGCGCGAGGCCCTGGTGCTGGCGCGGGCGCTGGTGCCGGAGGGCTTCGACGGCCTCCTCGCCCAGCTCGAACTGCGCCTGGACGACCCGGGGTTCGTCGAGCTGACCAGACGCGGCCAGGAGGCCGAGGCCTGGGAGCCGGACGATCCGAGGGTCGAGGAGCTCGCCGCCGCCATGGCCGACCACTACCTCGCCAACCCCGCCCTGCTGGGCGACCCGGCCGGCCTGCGCGCCTGGGCCAGGGCCGCCACCCAGTACCGGCTGATCGACCGCCACCGCGACGACCAGGCCCCGGTCTCGGCCCGGCTGACCGCGCTCACCGAGGCCCGGCTGCGCGCCGCCGGCGTCCCGTCCCCGCACCGGTAGCGCCCCCTGCCGCCCGCGGGAAGCCGGGCCGACTTCCCGCGCGGCCCTCCGCCGGTCACCAGCCCGGCCGGGGCTCCGGGGCGATGGTGATCAGCGGGTGGAAGTGGGCGAGTTCGGCGGGCTCGTCGACGGGGCCGCCCTCGGCCTCGATCCAGGCGTGGGCGCGGAACGGGGCGGTGCGCACGCCGGTGCGCCAGGTCGGCCAGGCGCCCCGGGTGCGGCACAACAGGGCTGTGGCGATGGAGCGTTGGAGGCAGCCCTGGCCGGCGCAGCGCATGCTGAGGGCGACCACGGCCTGCCGGGCGGCGAGGGCCTCGGCGCGGTCGGCGGGCCGGGCGCCGCGGCGCAGGGCGAGCATCACCCGGCGGATGCGGGCCGGGGGGAGCCGCTCGATCAGCCGGGCCGCGCCGATCGCCGCGAGGGCGGCGGGCCGGCGGTGCCAGGGCGGGCGGCCGGCGCGGGTGGCGTGGGCGTGCAGGCTCATCCGGCGGTGCCCGCTCCCGTGCCGGCCGGTCCGCCGGCGCTCTGTCCGCCGGTGACCAGTCCGGCGGTGCGCAGGGTCTCGTGCAGCCGGTCGACGTCGGCGCGCGCCCGGTCGGCGGTGACGGGGTGGCGGGCGCTGAGGTCGGCGGCGGTCTCCTCGGCGGTGCGGCCGTCCAGCAGGGAGCGCAGGACGAGCAGTGCGGTGCGGTTGAGCTGGTAGTAGCGGCCGGAGCGCTCGTCGAGCAGGACGGCGCCGTCGTCGGTCGGGGTGAGCGTCACGTCGGGGCGCAGCTGGGCGGGCATCAGGTCCCTCCGGTGGTGGTGGCGGCGTGGTGGCGGCTGCCGTGGGCGCGCAGCCAGTGTTCGCAGGCGAGGGTGGCGTCCAGGGCGGCGTAGGGGGTGCCGGTGGGGTAGAGCCCGAGGCAGGCCTGGCGCAGGGCGTCGGGGTCGATCAGGCCGGCGCGGGCCAGGGCGCTGTCCTCGGTGAGGGCGGCGATTCGGGCGCGGTGGCGGGCGAGGCCCTGGTGGGCGTCGGGGGTGAAGTCGCCCTTGCCGGTGCGGCGCAGGAGGTCGGCGGGGACGTCCGGGGCGAGGGCGGTGGTGAGCAGGGGCTTGTAGGCGAAGGGGGTTCCGCGGGTGGCGGGGTCGGCGGCCAGGCAGGCGTCGAGGACCTGGTCGTCCAGGAAGGGTGTGCTGTACGGGGTGCCGGCGCGGGCGGTGGCGTCGACGAGCTGGCGCATGGCGGAGGCGCTGTGCCGGACCGTGCGCAGGACCTGGTGCTGGGCGTGCTGCGGGGCCAGGGGCCGGGCGCCCCGCAGGGCCTTGAGCTGGTCGCGGACCAGGGCGGCGGCGTGCGGGGTGGCCCAGGGCGGCAGCCGGGGTTCGGTTCCCCAGCCGAGGAGTTGGGTGGTGGGCGGCGCGGGGTGGGTGAGGCGGTCGGCGGCGTGGGCGAGCCAGGCGGGGTAGGGGCGGGGGTCGGCGAGGGCGCCGAGGGCGTCGGGCAGTTTCCAGCGCAGGCGGGCGCGGTGTCCGCGCAGGTGGCGGGCGGCGGTGGCGGGGTGGCGCGGGGCGAGGGTGCGCAGGTAGGCGGGGAGGGCCTGGAGGACTTCGTCGCCGCCTTCGCCGCTGATCCGCAGTCGGGCGCCGCGGGCGGCGAGCAGGCGGGCGACGGCCTCGTCGCGGGCCCTGGTGCGGGTCCAGGCGAACGGTTCGTCGCCCTGGGGGCCGGGGGTGTCGGTGTCGGCGAACATCGCGGGGAGGTCCTCGGCGGGCAGGACGAGCCGGGTGCCGGGCAGGTGGCGGGCGGCGCGGTCGGCCCAGGGGGCGTCCTCGTGGTGGGGGTCGAGGGAGCCGATGGTGACGGTGAGCAGGTCGGCTGGGCCGGTGGCGGCGAGGAAGCACAGGGGGGTGGAGTCGAGGCCGCCGGACAGGTCGGCGGCGACGAGGCCGCCGTCGCGGGTGCGGGCGGCGACGGCGCGGTGCAGGGCGTGGCGCAGGGCCGTCGCGGCTTCGGGGCGGGGTCGTTCGGGGGCGGGCGGCTGCCAGTGGGCGAGGGTGCGGGCGGGGTGGCCGGGGGCGAGCAGGGCGGTGTGGTGCGGTGGCACGGGGGTGATGCCGGGCCACAGGGGCAGGGTGTCGGCGGGGTGCGGCAGGGGGTGGGCGAGGCGCAGGGCGAGGCGTTCGGTGGACGGGGTGAGGCCGGCCGCGGCGGCCAGGACGTCGGCCCGGTCGGCGAGGACGGGGACGCCGTGGACCTCGGCCAGGTGGAGGCGGTGGAGTCCGGACAGCGAGCCGCGGGCGGTGACGGTGCCGTGCACGGTGGCGATCAGGTGGTGGCTGCCGGCCGGGCCGTCGGTGTGGGTGAGGGCGAGGGCGTCGCGCGGGTCGCGGAGGTGTTCGGCGCGGCGGCGCAGCTGGTGGGTGTCGGTGTCGCTGGTGCCGAACACGGCCAGCGCGACCGGTCCGGCCTGGGCGGTGACCGCCTCGTCGGTCGGCCAGTGGCCGAGGATCCAGGGGCGGCCGCTGGGGTGGTGCAGGGCACGGCGCTCGGCCGTGCCCCACACCGCGGCCACCGCGGCTGCTGCGTCGGTGTCCGGCAGGACCACGAACCAGGTCCGCCGGTGGCCGTTCACGGCGCGGTCCTCAGGGGGCGAGGTAGTAGCCGTGGACGTCGGACTGGTTGCCGATGTCGAAGCCCCGGGTGAGGTCCGCGAAGTCGCCGAGTTCGATCATCACCGGGGGCTCGTACACGTCGTCGGTCATGGCAATGTCCTCTCTTGTGCGGGGAGTTGGACACGATCGCCGGCCGGCGGTGCTCCTACTCTTCCTCGTCGGTTCGCCGACGGACAAGCGGCGCCGGGGCCTTCGGCCGGAACCCGACGGCCCGGGCGGGAGTGGCCGCAGGCGCTCGCGGGACTGCTGAGCACCCGGGCGAGCGGGTGGCGGGGGCGGCGGGCGGGAGGCCGGATTCGGCCAGCTCCGGACGAAATGGTGTAGACCTGTCCGCTGCCGGACGGGGCCTCGCCTACGGTCGTCCCATGGCTGACGCATGCTTCGGGCACCCGCGGCTCGCCGCGCTCTACGACCCGCTCGACCCCGACCGCGGCGACCTCGACGCCTACCTGGCGATGGCACGGGAGTTCGGGGCGCGCCGGGTGCTGGACATCGGCTGCGGCACGGGGGTGTTCGCGCTCCTGCTGGCCGGCCGCGGGTTCGAGGTGGTCGGCGTCGATCCCGCCCTGGCCTCCGTGGAGGTCGCACGCGCCAAACCGGGCGCCGGGCGGGTGCGGTGGATCCACGGCGACGCGACGGACCTGCCGCCGCTGCGGGTCGATCTGGCGACGATGACGGCGAACGTCGCCCAGGCGATCGCCGGTCCGCGGGCCTGGCGGGGGACGCTGCGGGGGGCCTTCGCGGCGCTGCGGCCCGGCGGGCGGCTGGTCTTCGAGACCCGCGATCCGGGCGCCCGCGCCTGGGAGGAGTGGACGCGCGAGCGCTCCCACCGGGTGACGGAGGTCCCGGGCGCGGGTGCCGTCGAGAGCTGGGTCGACCTGGTCGGGGTGCGCGGGCCGCTGGTGACGTTCCGGTGGACGTACGTGTTCGCGGCGGACGGGCAGGTGCTGACGTCGGATTCGACGCTGCGCTTCCGGGAACGGGCGGAGGTGGAGCGGGACTTGGCCGCCCACGGCTACGTGCTGGAGGAGGTCCGCGACGCTCCCGACCGGCCCGGGCGGGAGTTCGTCTTCGTGGCCCGGCGCCCCTGACCCCCGCCGCTCCGTATCACCCGCCGCTCCGGGGCGCCGTGCGCGGGAAGTCGGCCGGGCCGACTTCCTGTGCGCGGGCTCGGCGGTTCAGGGGAGCAGGGTCTCCCCGTTCGTCCGGCCTTCCACGGCGGTGACGTAGGAGCGGGCGGCGTCGACGGCGAGGATGCCCGGGGCCGGGTCCCGGCCGAGGAGCTGCAGCGTCTCGGCGATCCAGCCGGGGCTGACGAGGTTGATCCGCAGGTCGCGGGGCAGTTCGGCGGCGGCGTTGCGGACGAAGCCCTCCAGCCCGGTGTTGATGACGGCGCCCAACGATCCACCGACCATCGGGGTGGTGAACGTGCCGCCGGTGAGGGTGATGGAGCCGCCGTCGCGCAGGTGGTGCTGGGCGCGCCGGGCCAGGGCGATCTGGCCCAGCAGCTTGCCCTGCAGCCCGGCGAGGAACTCCTCGTCGGTCGCCGTGGCGAAGTCGACCATCGGGCCCGACACGGCGCAGCAGACGACCGCGTCGAGGTCGGGCAGGCCGGCGAAGAGCGCGTCCAGGGAGTCGGAGTCCTCCAGGTCGACCGTCACCGGGCCGCTGCGCGAGGCCCGTACGACCTGGTGCTCCTTCTCCAGGGCGGTGGCGACAGCGCTGCCGAGTGTGCCGGAGGCTCCGATCACGAGTACCTTCATGCCGTCGATGATCGCATCAAGTGGCCCTCTCAGGAGGACTTTTCGGCAAGGGTGTGGGCGACGAGGGCGTTCGCGTGGCCGTGGCCGATGTTGTGCTCGGTCTTGAGCCAGGCGACGAGCTCCATGTGCCTGGCGAGCGGGGAGGCGCGAATGAGGTCCTTCCACTCCTCGACCGGGCGGCCGTACTTCTTCTCGATGGAGGGGAAATAGGAGGCGGGGCCCTTTACGGCGGGGGCCTTCGCAGCGGTCTCCGCGGTCTTCACGGCGGTCTTCGCAGCAGTCTTCGCAGCGGTCTTCGCGGCGGGGGCGGCGGTCATGGGCGGTTCCTCTCGGGAGGGCGGGAAAGAAGAAGCGGTGCGGTCACGGAGGTAGACCGTGACCGCACCGCGAACTCATCGCCCCACCGGAGTGATTCGCGTCACACCCCGGCGGTGGCCCGGTGGCGGCGCCGGCCGGCGGGCGGGGTGGGGTCGGCGTCCCAGGCGGCGACGGGGTTGCCGAGCCAGCGCCCGCCGCCGGGGACGTTCTCGCCGCGCATGACCAGGGAGGCCGGGCCGACGGTGCTGCCGGCCCCGAGGGAGGCGTTGAGCAGCACGATGGAGTGCGGGCCGGTGGTGGAGCCGGCGGCGAGGTGGACGGGGCCCAGCCGCATGACGCGGTCGTGGAAGAGGTGGGTCTGCAGGACGGTGCCGCGGTTGACGCTGGCGCCGGCCTCGACGGTGACCAGGTCGGTCTCGGGCAGCCAGTGGGTCTCGCACCACACGCCGCGGCCGATGCGGGCGCCGAGGCTGCGCAGCCACACGTTCAGGTAGGGGGTGCCGGTGATGGTGTGGCCGCCGAAGGGCATGGCGAGTTCCTCGACGAAGGTGTCGTAGAGCTCGTTGCGCCACACGAAGGAGGACCACAGGGGGTGTTCGGCGACGCGGAAGCGTCCGACGAGCAGCCACTTGGCGGCGGTGGTGACGGCGCAGGCGATGACGGCGGCGGCGGTGAGCACGAGTCCGGCGGTGCCGAGGGCGACGGCCAGGCCGTAGTCGTCGCGCAGTTCCTGCAGGGCCGCGAGGACGAGGTCGCCGAGCAGGGCGGCGAGGACGATCGGCAGCAGCCGGCAGAGTTCGACGCCGGCGCGCGCCCACATCAGGCGCCGGGGCGGGTTGTAGGTGCGGGCGTCGGCGCCGGTGTCGGCGACGCGGGGCAGCGCGAAGGCGGGGCGGCCGAGCCAGGAGGAGCCTTCGGGGGCGTGGGCGGGGGTGTCGGACAGGACGCCGACGAGGGAGTTGTCGGGCAGGTGGCGGCCGGGGCCGACGATGCCGGAGTTGCCGACGAAGGAGCGGCGTCCGACGTGGGCGGGGCCGAGGCGGAGCCAGCCGCCGCGCAGCTCGTACGGGGCGACGAGGGTGTCGTCGGCGAGGAAGGCGCCGTCGTCGACGCGCATCAGGCCGGGCAGGGCGAGCACGGTGGAGGCTTCGACGCGCCGTCCGACGCGGGCGCCGAGCAGGCGCAGCCACACCGGGGTGAAGAGGCTGGCGTAGAAGGGGAAGAGGGTGCGCCGGGCGGTGTCGCTGAGGCGGCTGACGGCCCAGGCGCAGAAGGCGACGCGGCCGGTGGCGGGGTGGTGGCCGGGGCGCAGCGGGAGGGACAGCAGGCGCACGAGGAGCGCTATGAGGGTGGCGTAGCAGACGACGGTGAGGGCGGCCAGCGGGATGGTGGCGGGCAGGAGCTGGACGAGGGCGCCGAGCAGGGTGGCGTCGCTGTCGATCATCGGGTAGACGATGGCCAGGGCGGGCAGCGCGGCGAGGATCGGGACGAGGCCGAAGAGGGCGAAGGCGGCGCCGTAGGCGAGGTTCCAGCCGCGCGGGGCGGGGGCGGGGGCGGTGGGCCAGTCGGCGGGGGCGGTGGCGTCGGGGCGGGCCGGGGAGCCGGTCCAGTGGGCGCCGGGCGGGACGGCGGTGGTGGCGGTGACGCAGGAGCCGGGGGCGATCTCGGCGCCGGCGCCGATGCGGGCGCCGGGCATGAGGGTGGCGCGGTGGCCGATGCGGGCGCCGTCGCCGATGTCGATGCGGCCGAGGTGGAGGGTGTCGCCGTCGAGCCACCAGCCGGCGAGGTCGGCTTCGGGTTCGACGGAGGCGTGGGCGCCGATGCGGGCGAGGCCGGTGACGGGGGGCAGGGTGTGGAGCTGGACGCCGGGGCCGACGCGGCAGCCCAGGGCGCGGGCGTAGCGGGGGGCCCAGGGGGTGCCGGCGAGGGCGGCGGTGCCGAACATGGCGGTGTAGCGTTCGGCGGCCCACAGGCGCAGGTGGACGTGGCCGCCGCGGGGGTGGCTGCCGGGGCGGATGCGGGCGGTGAGCAGGCGGGCGCCGGCGGCGGCGAGCAGGGTGCGGCCGGGGGCGCTGTAGAGGAGGAGCAGGCCGGCGCCGACGGGCCACCAGGAGCTGTGGGGGGCCCAGGCGAGGTGGCTGCCGGTGAGGTTGTCGAGGGCCATCAGGAGGAGGATCCAGCGCAGTCCGGCGAGCGAGAACATGCCGAGGAGCAGGAGGGTCTGCCACAGGCCGGCGCTGCGGGGGGTGCGGCGCACGGTGCGGCCGCGGACGGCGGAGGAGGCGGCGGCGCCAGCGGCGCTGTCCTCGGGGGCGGCGGCCGGGGCGAGGGTGTCGAGGTGGGCGGCGAGGTCGGCGAGGACGGGGTGGGCGTACAGGTCGGCGACGGAGACGCCGTTGTGCCGGGTGCGCAGTTCGGAGACGAGGCGGGCGGCGGTGAGGCTGGAGCCGCCGAGGGCGAAGAAGTCGTCGTCGGGGCCGGGGGCGGTGCCGAGCAGGCGCTCCCAGTGGGCGGCGAGCCGGCCGGCGGTGCCGTCCAGGGCCCGGGCGGCGGGGGCGGTGCCGGTGGTGGCGAGCGGCCAGGGCAGGGCGTTGCGGTCGACCTTGCCGGAGGTGCGGGTGGGCAGGGAGTCGACGAGGGCGAGGACGGGCACCAGCGGGGCGGGCAGGCGCTCCAGCAGCCGGCGGCGGGCGGTGGCGAGGTCGGGGGTGGTGCCGGGCCGGGCGACGAGGTAGCCGACGAGCAGGTCGGCGCCGGCGGGGGTCCTGCGGACGGCCGCGGCGGCGGCGCGCACGTCGGGCAGGGCCTGGAGGGCGGCGTCGATCTCGCCGAGTTCGATGCGGCGGCCGCCGAGTTTGACCTGGTCGTCGGCGCGGCCGAGGAAGATCAGGCCTTCGGGTTCGTTGCGCACGAGGTCGCCGCTGCGGTAGACGCGGGGCGAGGCGAGGGCGGGGTGGGCGCTGAACTTCTCGGCGTCCTTGGCGGGGTCGAGGTAGCGGGCGGTGCCGACGCCGGTGATGAGCAGTTCGCCGGTCTCGTACCAGGGGACGGGGTGGCCGGCCTGGTCGACGACGGCGATCTCCCAGCCGTCGAGGGGGGCGCCGATGCGCACCGGCTGGCCGGGGAGCATGCGGGCGGCGGTGGCGACGACGGTGGTCTCGGTGGGGCCGTAGGTGTTCCAGAACTCGCGGCCGCCGGTGGCGAGGCGGTCGACGAGTTCGGCGGGGCAGGCCTCGCCGCCGACGATGATCAGGCGGACGGCGTCCAGGCACTCCTGCGGCCACAGGGCGAGCAGGGTGGGGACGGTGGAGACGGCGGTGATGCGCCGGCTGACGAGCCAGGGGCCGAGGTCGGTGCCGGCCTTGACGAGGGAGCGGGGGGCGGGCACCAGGCAGGCGCCGTGGCGCCAGGCGAGCCACATCTCCTCGCAGGAGGCGTCGAAGGCGACGGACAGGCCGGCCAGGACGCGGTCGCCGGGGGCGAGCGGCTGCTGCGGGAGGAAGAGGCGGGCCTCGGCGTCGACGAAGGCGGCGGCGCTGCGGTGGGTGACGGCGACGCCCTTGGGGCGGCCGGTGGTGCCGGAGGTGAAGATGATCCACGCGTCGTCGGCCGGGGCGGGCCAGGCCGGACGGCCCGAGGGGCGGGCGTCGGTGGGGGCGTGCAGGGCGCGCCCGGGGCCGAGGACGGCGCAGACGGCGGCGTCCTGCCAGATCATCTCGGCGCGCTCGTCGGGGTCGTCGGCGTCGACGGGCACGTAGGCGGCGCCGCAGCGCATGACGGCGAGGATCGCGATGTAGAGGTCGGCGGTGCCGGAGGGGATGCGGACCCCGACGCGGTCGCCGCGGCCGATGCCGTGGCCGGCCAGCTGCCCGGCGAGGGTCTCGACCTCGTGCAGCAGGGCGCGGTAGTCGAGGACGGTGTCGCCGGTGTCGAGCGCGGGCGCGCCGGGGTGCGCCTGCGCGGTGGCGGCGATGATGTCGAGCAGGCTGCGGGGGTGGGCGGGCTGGGCCGCCGGCCAGCCCGCCACGGGGCCCGGGTTCGGGCGGTGCAGCGTGCCGGGGCCGGCCGTTTCGTGGCGTGCGTCCATGGATGGGTTCCTTGGCTCCGGGGTCCTGGGGGCGCGTACGGGTATCACGCGGGGTGACGCCTTTGTCACCTGCTGGGTGCGCCCACTCACCATGACTCCGCTGGGAGTCGGCTGGATGCAGTGAGGAATCGATCAAAGAAAATTCTCATCATCGATGCCACGCAAGGGCAGCAACGGTATGAATCGAATGCTATTTCGCTGGTTTCCGATCGTTTTCGCTGGTGAAGAGTAATCGCCGAATACCGGAGCGGTGCGACGGGAGCGAGAAGAGTGATGAACACCATGGCGACCGATTCGCTACCAGTAGTGAAGGGGCCGCTGCCGAATCGGGGGGTTCTGGTCGGATCACTGGCGTGTTCACGGTTTTCACATATTCCTGTGGGAGTCTTTCGCGGCCCACACCGCGGCTCCTTCCTGTGAGCGGGCTGGGCAGCGGCGCGCCCGACTGGGATTCGGCTGGGCGAGACCGGAACCGGGACCGGGACCGTGACGGGCAGGGCGGCGGGGAGAGCGGTACGGAGAGCAGCGGGGAGAGCGGCGGGGAGGTGCTCGTCTGGTACGTGGCGTACGGCTCGAACCTGCACGCCGCCCGCCTCGCCCGCTACCTGCGCGGCGGCCGCCCCGACGGCGGGGCGCAGACCCACCCCGGAAGCCGCGACCCGCGCCCGCCGCGCCGGGCGGTGGCCACCGTACTGCCGGGCGTGCTCTACTTCGCCGACCACTCGCTCACCTGGGGCGGCGGCTCGGCCTTCTACGACCCGGCCCTGCCCGGCGAAGTCCCCTGCCGGGCCTACCTGGTGACGGTCGGTCAGTTCAGCGACATCGCCGCCCAGGAGATGCGCCGCTCCCCCGGCACCGACCTCGACCTCGCCCCGGTGCTCGCCGCCGGGCGCGCCGAACTGGGCCCGGGCCGCTACGAAACCCTGCTGCACGTCGGCGAGTCGGACGGCCACCCGCTGCTGACCTTCACCGCCGCCCGGGGCGTGGCCGGCGCCGAGCTCAACGCCCCCACCCCGCCCTACCTGCGCACCCTGGCGGCGGGCCTGGCCGAGTCCCACGGCTGGGGCCCCTGGCGCACGGCCGGCTACCTCGCCACCCGCCCGGGCGCGGCCGGGCACTGGACACCGGCGGAGGTGGCGGCGCTGCTGCTGTAGGCGCGGCCGTGGCCCGCGCCCCGGCCCCGGGCCCGGCCGCTGTCGGCGGGCGCCGCTACCGTGCCGCCATGACCTACCACCCCACCGCTCCCGCGGATGCCGACTGGGACCGCCAACTCGCCGACGCCTTCGCCGCCTTGCTCGGCCGCCCCCTCGCGGAGTACGACCCAGACGCGGTCTACGCCGCCTGCGTCACCGGCAACCTGCTGTACGAGACCGGCTTCCGGCGCGAGCACGCCTGGGTGCGCCCGGCGGCGCTGCGCGGCGAGGAGCCGTTCGTCTCCCGGCTCCACCTGTTCGACGAGGCCGAGGGGACGCCGGTCTTCGACCCGAGCCGCTCGGTCTTCGAGTTCCGGCCGTCCGACGCCGGGGCGCATCTCCCCGAGGGCTTTACCACCGCCGTCGAGGCCGCCTGCTTCAGCCCCGGACTGCTGCGGGGCGCCGACCTCGCCCCGCTGCTGGAACGGTACGGCGTCGACCTCACCGACCCGGCCCTGGCCGGTACCTGGGAGGTCTACGCTCCCCTGCTCGTCTCCGACGGCACCCTCCTGGACGCCCTGTGCACGGCCTTCGCCACCGGCCGCACCCCCGGGGAGCTGACGCCCTTCACGGCGGAGCCCGAGGAGGAGTGGGAGGAGGAGCTTTCCGTGATCGGGAACCCCGAACTGCGCACCCACCTCGGCTACTTCTGCACCGACGGGGAGACGGGCCTGATGCCCGTGTCCGCCGACACCACGGCCTTCGGCCTGGACGACGAGGGCTGCGAACCGGTCGCGGGGTGGGAGGACGGGCACGGCCAGGTGGAGATCACCGTCATCCGGCTGAGCGACCACGTCGCCGGGCCGCGCCGCTGACCCCGGCCGCCCCGCACGACGGCCCGAACGCGGCGGGGCCGCCCGGTGAACTGCCGGGCGGCCCAGCCGTGTTCGGGTGTTTGGGCGGTGCGGGTGTCAGGCGTGCGGCGTCCAGAAGGCGGTGAGCCGGCCGACGCCGTGCTCGACGGCCTTCCAGCTGCCCTGGAACTCCAGGACCGCGATGGCGGAGGTCGGGAAGCCGGAGCGGTTCATCCGCGCCAGCAGGTCCCCCTCGGCCTCGCCCGCCAGGGCGTCGGCCAGCGCGTGGACGCCGGGGTTGTGGCCGACCAGGACCAGGTCCCGCACCTCGTCGGACTGCTCGTTGAGGAGCGCGATCAGCTCCCCGAGGCTCGCCTCGTACACGCGCTCCTCGGCGACGGTCTTCGGCACCACCGGGAGCTCGGCGGCCGCGAGCCTCCAGGTCTCACGGGTCCGCACGGCGGTGGAGACCAGCGCGAGGTCGGGGGTGATGCCGGCGCCGGCGATCCAGCGTCCGGCCGCCGGCGCGTCCTCGCGGCCCCGCTCGGCGAGCGGGCGCTCGTGGTCGTCCACGTCGGGGTGCTCGGCCTTGGAGTGGCGCAGCACGACGATCCGGCGCGTCGATTCCTCGGACATGGACGTCTCCCTCGGTTCCCGGAACGGGCGGTTCACCCGGACCAAGATCGTAACAGTCCGTACTGACGGTCCATCGGGTGGAACGCGACGGGTGCGCCGCCC
>NZ_JBHUAL010000110.1:0-30642 GCF_042789775.1 Kitasatospora sp. NPDC056800
CTGCAGGGGGGACCCTGTGGGAGAGTAGGACGCCGCCGAACAATTCTTCAGAAGAACCCCCATCCGGGTCCCGGATGGGGGTTCTTCGCGTTTTCAGGGACTCTTCGCGTTGTGGGCCGGTTACGGGGCGGGCCGGAAAGAATCTTGGCCGGCCGTGTCGAGAACCCGTGCCCGGCACCGTCCCCGGAGTGGACGCGGCCACAATGGGTCGCACCAGCTCCGAGGATCCGAGGAGAAGACGATGGCCAAGTACCTGTTGCTGAAGCACTACCGGGGCGCCCCGAGCGCGGTCAACTGCGTGCCGATGGACCAGTGGACGCCGGAGGAGGTCACGGCGCACATCCGGTACATGCAGGAGTTCGCGGACCGGCTGGAGAAGACCGGCGAGTTCGTCGACGGCCAGGCGCTCGCGCCCGAGGGGACGTGGGTCCGGTACGACGGCGAGGGGCGTCCGCCGGTCACCGACGGTCCGTTCGCCGAGACCAAGGACCTGATCGCCGGCTGGATGGTGATCGACGTCGACAGCTACGAGCGGGCCGTCGAGCTGGCCGGGGAGCTGTCGGCCGCTCCCGGGGCCGGGGGCGAGCCGATCCACGAGTGGCTGGAGCTGCGTCCGTTCCTGGCGATGCCGACGACCATCACCGAGTGACGTCCCCGATGGACGAGGCCCTGCTGAGGAGTCTCACGCCGAGTGTCATCGGTGTCCTCGTCCGCCGCGGAGCTGACTTCGCGGCGGCCGAGGACGCGGTGCAGGAGGCGCTGGTCGAGGCGGTCCGGCTCTGGCCGGCCGAGCGGCCGCGCGATCCCAAGGGCTGGCTGGTCACCGTGGCCTGGCGCAAGTTCCTGGACGCGACCCGGTCGGAGGCCGCCCGCCGGCGCCGGGAGGACCTGGTCGACCAGGAGCCGGAGCCGGGGCCCGCGGCCGCCGTGGACGACACGCTGCAGCTCTACTTCCTGTGCGCCCACCCGTCGTTGACGCCCTCGTCGGCGGTGGCGCTGACCCTGCGGGCGGTGGGCGGGCTGACCACCCGCCAGATCGCCCGGGCCTACCTGGTGCCCGAGGCGACCATGGCGCAGCGGATCAGCCGGGCCAAGCGCACCGTCTCGGCCGTCAGGTTCGATCAGCCGGGGGACGTCGCGACCGTGCTCCGGGTCCTCTACCTGGTCTTCAACGAGGGCTACTCCGGCGATCTCGACCTCGCGGCCGAGGCGATCCGGCTCACCCGGCAGCTCGCCGCGGTGATCGACCACCCCGAGGTGGCCGGACTGCTGGCCCTGATGCTGCTGCACCACGCCCGGCGGGCGGGCAGGACCGCGCCCGACGGCGCGCTGGTGCCGCTGGCCGAGCAGGACCGCGGCCGGTGGGACACCGGGCTGATCGCCGAGGGCATCGGCATCCTCCAGGGGGCCCTGGCCCGGGACCGGCTGGGCGAGTTCCAGGCCCAGGCGGCCATCGCGGCGCTGCACGCCGACGCGCCCACCGCGGGGGAGACGGACTGGGTGCAGATCGTCGAGTGGTACGACGAGCTCGTCCGGTTGACCGCCAGCCCGGTGGTGCGGCTCAACCGCGCGGTGGCGGTCGGCGAGGCCGACGGTCCGCGCGCGGGGCTGGCGGCGCTCGCGGAGCTGGACGACGCGCTGCCCAGGTACGCGGCGGTGGCGGCGTACCTCCGTGAGCGCGACGGGGACCTGGTGGCGGCGGCCCGGTTGTACGCGGAGGCGGCGCACCGGGCGCCCGACCTTGCCGAGCGCGACCATCTGACCCGTCAGGCAGCCCGGCTCAACACCCTTCTAAAGGGTCGTCGGCCGGACTGAGTCCGGCCGGGGGAGCGGGGCTCAGAGCCGGCCGGCGGCCTTCAGCGCCAGGTAGGTGTCGGCGAGGGCCGGGGCGATCCGGGTCGGCGGGGCGTCCAGGACGGTGACGCCGTGGCGGGTGAGGTGCTCGGCGATGGCCCGGCGATCGGCCCGGGTCTGTTCGGCGGCCGCCGCGCCGTAGACGGCCTCCAGGGTGCCCCGCCCGGCGGCGAGGGCGTCCAGCTGCGGGTCGGCGACCGAGGCGAGGACGACCTCGTGGCGCTTGGTGAGCATCGGCAGCAGCGGACGCAGGCCGTCCTCGACCGGGGCCGCGTCGAGGCCGGTGAGCAGCACGATCAGCGAGCGCTGCGGCGCCATCTTGAGCGCGGTGGCGACCAGTGAGCGCATGTCGGTCTCGTGCAGCGCGGGTTCCAGTCCGGCCATCGCGTTGGTGAAGGCGGGCAGCACCTCGTGGGCCGAGCTGCCGGCCACCGCGACGCGCTTGCGGGAGTCGTGGGCGAGCAGGTCGACCCGGTCGCCGGCCCGGGTGGCGAGGGCGGTGAGCAGCAGCGCGGCGTCGAGGGCGGCGTCCAGGCGGGGCGCGTCGCCGACCCGGCCGGCCGAGGTGCGGCCGGTGTCGAGGACGACGAGGATGTGCCGGTCGCGTTCGGGGCGCCAGGTGCGGACGGCGACGGTGTTGCGGCGGGCGCTGGCGCGCCAGTCGATGGAGCGGACGTCGTCGCCGGGCAGGTACTCGCGCAGGGAGTCGAACTCGGTGCCCTGGCCGCGGGTCAGGACGGAGGTGCGGCCGTCGAGTTCGCGCAGCCGGGCGAGCCGGGAGGGCAGGTGCTTGCGGCTGGCGAACGGGGGCAGCGCGCGGACCGTCCAGGGGACGAGGTGCGAGCCCTGGCGGGCGGCCAGGCCGAGCGGGCCGAGCGAGCGGACCGTCACCCGGTGGGCGTGGTGGTCGCCGCGGCGGGTGGGGGTGAGCACGGTGGTGATCCGGCGCCGTTCGCCGCCGGGGAGGGCCAGGGTGTGCCGGGAGGCGGCCTCGGCGGTGCCGGGGCGCCAGGCGGACGGGGCCCAGGCGTCGCGGACCAGGCCGCGGAGCGGCCGGCCGGACGGGTTGGTGACGGTCAGTTCGACGGTGGCGGGCTCGCCGAGCCGGACGGTGGTGTCGCCGGCCCGCCCGAACCGCAGGCCGCGGACCGGGGCGGCGAGCACCAGGTCGACCGCGACGGCGACCAGCACCGCACCGGTGACCAGGCCGATCCCGGTCCAGGACGGCAGCAGCAGGCCCACGACGAGCGCGCCGAGTGCGGCGAGCAGGGCGGTTCGCCCGGTGAGGGCCATGCGGTGCGCTCCTTCGGAAGCCCGTGCGTCGGAACCCGTGGGCCGGCGGCCGGAACGGGGGCGGTACGGCGGGGTGGGGTCAGCGGGGTGCGGGCGTCTGGGTGAGGACGGCCTGGATGACGGAGTCGGCGGTGACGCCCTCCATCTCGGCCTCGGCGCGCAGCGCGACCCGGTGCCGCAGGGTGGGCAGGGCGAGCGCCTTGACGTCGTCCGGGGTGACGTAGTCGCGGCCGGCCAGCCAGGCCCAGGCGCGGGAGGCGGCGAGCAGGGCGGTGGCGCCGCGCGGGGAGACGCCGATGGACAGCGACGGGGACTGCCGGGTGGCCCGGCAGAGGTCGACGATGTAGGCGAGGACCTCGGGGGAGACGGTCAGCTTGGCGATCTGCTCGCGGGCGGCGGCGACGTGCTCGGGGCCGGCGACCGGGCGGACGCCGGCCGCGCCGAGGTCGCGCGGGTCGAAGCCGGCGGCGTGCCGGGAGAGCACCTGGAACTCCTGGTCGCGGTCGGGCAGCGGCAGGACCAGCTTGAGCAGGAAGCGGTCCAGCTGGGCCTCGGGCAGCGGGTAGGTGCCCTCGTACTCGACCGGGTTCTGGGTCGCGGCGACCAGGAACGGGACGGGCAGCGGGCGCGCCTCGCCGTCCACCGTGACCTGGTGCTCCTCCATGGCCTCCAGCAGGGCGGCCTGGGTCTTCGGCGGGGTGCGGTTGATCTCGTCGGCGAGCAGCAGGTTGGTGAAGACCGGGCCGGGCTGGAAGGAGAACTCGGCGGTGCGGGCGTCGTAGACGAGCGAGCCGGTGACGTCGCCGGGCATCAGGTCGGGGGTGAACTGGATGCGCTTGGTGCCCAGGCTGAGCGCGGTGGACAGGGTGCGCACCAGCAGGGTCTTGGCGACGCCGGGGACGCCCTCCAGCAGCACGTGGCCGCCGCAGAGCAGGGCGACGACCAGGCCGGTGACGGCCGCGTCCTGGCCGACCACGGCCTTGCCGATCTCGGCGCGCAGGGCGGTCAGCGCGGCGCGCGGGTCGGTGGCGGGGGTGGCGGGCGCCGTGCCGGGGACGGGGCGGAGCTGGGCGGTTGCCTGGTCGGTCACGGGTTCCGTACCTGCCTTTCGAGGGCGTCGAGGTCGTCGGCGAGCCGCAGCAGTGCGGCGTCGTCGGTCGGGGGCGGGCCGTACAGCAGGGCCCGGACGTCCCCGGCGGGCCGTTCGGACAGCCGGTCGGCCAGGGCGACGCAGAGCGCGTCGGGGTCGGGTGCGCCGGCCTGGAGCGGGACGCCCAGGGCGGGGGCGAGGCGGTGCGCGGTGGCGCCGCGCAGGGCCTCGGCGGCGCGGCCGCGGGCCTTGGCGCGCCGGTAGAGGCGGGCGCGGCCCTCGGTGGTCTCGGCGGCGCGGACCACCACGGGCAGGTTCTCGCTGACCACCGGGCCGAGCCGGCGGCCGCGCCAGAGGGCGGCGAGCACGGCGGCGACGGCGAGCTGGTAGCCGGCCCAGTGCCAGCCGCTCGGCAGGAAGTCGCCGAAGCTCTTGGTGCGGGCGCCCTCGGGGAGCGGGGCGGAGTAGTCGGGCAGGTGCCAGGTGAGGCGGGGCTGCGAGCCGAGCAGGCCGAGGGCGAGGGCGGCGTCGCCGTCCTTGGCGAGTTCGCCGTTGTGCAGGAAGGTGCCGCTGCCGAGCACGACGACGTCGCGGTCGCCGTCGCCGGCCGGGAGGACGACCAGCGGGTAGCCGTGGGCGCGCGGGTAGCAGCCGGTGCCGCGGCTGCCGCTGGTGTAGAGCATGCCGCCCTGCTGGGCGCTGCCGGCCCGGACGGCCTCGGTGAGGGCGCACTCCGGGGGAGTGGAGCGGACGGAGGCGTACGGGAGCCCGCCGGCGTCGTCGGACAGCCGGATGCCGGGGGCGAGCGCGGTGAGCGCGGTCGGGCCGGGGGCGACCAGCACCAGGCGCCGGTGCCGGGCGGCGGCGACGGCGCGCAGCTGGGCGGGGTCGAGCAGGTCGGGTTCGGGCAGCACGAGGGTGTCCGGGCCGGCCGCGGCGGTGGCCGGGTCGGTGGTGAACTCGGCCTTGAGGCCCTGGCGTTCGAGCAGGGCGACGACGGCGTGGGCGCCGTCGCGGTCGTACGAGCGCGGGTCCAGCGGCGGGTAGCGGCGGTCCTGGCCGAGGGCGGACACGGCGGCGGCGCCGATCAGCAGGGCGGCGAGGACGGCCAGGTACCAGCGGGCGCGGCGCCACAGGCCGCGGGTGGTCGGGGCGAGGCTGGTCGCGGCGGCGGCGGCGGCGGGCGGCTCGGCGACGGGTGGTGCCGCGGGTGCGGGGGCGGGGACGGAACCGGTCATGCCGCTCCTCCCGAGGACGGAGCCGGAGCCGGTGCGTGGGGCGCGAGGACCGGGCGGGTGCGCTCCAGCGTCCGGTCGAGCTCGTGCAGCAGCCGGTACGCGCTCTGGTCGGCGGTGCGCTCGCCGTACGCGATGTCGTCGAAGGTCCGGGCGGCCGCGGCCAGCGCGGCGGCGTGCTCGGGCAGCGCCCGGCCGGCCTCGGCGGCGGCCTCGTCGGCGGTGCGGCCGGGGCGGTTGTCGAGCAGGGTGCGCTCCTCCAGGCCGCGCACCAGGGCGCGCATCTGTTCGCGGACGGCTTCGGTCCAGCGTCCGGCGGCGGCGTGCCCGGCGGCGTCCGTCCGGTACTGGTCGGCGCTGCGCGGGCCGTCGGCGCCGTACACGTCCTGGACGGTGCGGGCGGCGCGGCGGGGTGCGCCGAGGCGCCACCAGACCGCGCCGCCGATCAGCACCGCGACGATCAGGAAGAGGACCAGCCCGGTGGTGCCGGTGGTGCCGTCGCCGGAGATGCTGTCGAGCGCCTTGGCGATGTGGTCGTAGATCCAGTCCGTGACGCGTTGCAGTACGGACGGGTCGTGCTTGTGGTACTCCGCGTCGAGCAGCTCGTCGCGGGCGGCCTCGCGCGCCGGGTCACGCGGCACGGTGACGGGTGCGCCGCCCGCGGCGAGGAGCCTGTCCCCCCAGTTAGGCATCCGGTTCAGCGCCTCGCCGGTGCCGGGTCGCCCTGCGCGCCCCAGCCGGTGCCGCTCTGCTCGGGCAGGCCGGCCGCGCGGGCGAGTTCGATGTCCAGGGCCTCGCGGCGGATCCGCTGGTCGATGTAGACCAGCACGCCGACGGCGGCGATGAAGGGGGTGGTGAAGGTGCCGGCGATGATCCCGGCGACCGCCAGCAGGAGCAGCATGGCCACGCCCTGGTCGGCGGTGTCGGGCAGGCCCTGGGCGTCGAGGCTCTCGAAGCCGAGCAGCAGGCCGAGGAACTGGAACGGGACGACGACGACCATCGCGACGACGAGCGCCAGCACGTGGCCCAGCAGGTTGATGCCGAAGACCCGCCACCAGGCGCCGCGGACCAGCCGCCGCGAGCGCGACAGCGCCGTCAGCACGCCCTGCTTCTCCAGCATCAGGGCGGGCGCGGCGAGGCTGAAGCGCATCCACAGCCAGACGGCGACCGGCACGGTCAGCAGGCCGACCAGGGTGAGCAGGCCGGCGATGGCGACGGAGCCCTGGCCGGCGAGGGTGTAGCCGATCAGCGGGGTGAAGCCGAGCAGGACCACGCCGGGGCCGAGCAGGACGGTGAGCAGGGTCAGCCCGAGCAGCTGCAGCAGCCGGGGGCGGGCGTCGCGCCAGGCCTCCCCGGCGGTCGCCGACCGGCCGAGGACGGCGCGGCTGACCACGATGGTGAGCAGTGCGGTGGCGAACACGTTGAGCAGCAGTTCGAGCGGCAGTCCGGCCAGCATCCGCAGGGTCTGGGTGGCCTCGCCGGTCTTGCCCTTGACCAGCAGGTTGACCAGGAGGCTGCCGGCCTGGGCGACCACGGCGAGGCCGAGCGAGAGCGCGAGCACGGTGCGCCAGTGCCGGCGGACGGTGGTGACGGCACCGTCGAGCAGTTCGCCGAAGCTCAGCGGGCGCAGCGGGATGACGCCCGGCTTGGGGCTCGCCGGGGCGCCCCAGCCGTACGGGCGGTGGCCGCCGGGAGGCTGCTGGCCCCACTGCTGTCCCCAGTGCTGTCCGTTCCCGGGGGCGCCGGCCGGGCCGGTCCAGCCGGGGGCGGCCTGTGGTGGTGCCGACGGCCCGGGCACGGCGGCGGGCGCGTCGGCCGGGGGCCGGGCGTCGTCGCGGGGCGGCTCGGACGAGCTGGGCGAGGCCCAGCCCGGGGTGTCGGTCATCACTGCTCCTCGGAGGGCGTCACGGGCGCGACTGCGAACGGATCTTCCGCCCGCGCGCAGCGCCCATCGTGCCATGGGGCCGGAAACCGGCCCCATGGCGATCCGGTTGCTGATCGGCAACGGTCTTCCGCGGCGGGTCGGGCGGTGGTCCGGCGCGGGTTCGCGGGGGGTCCGGAGGCGTTTCCGGGGGAGCATTCGCCCGGTATGGCCGGAATGCACCGGTGGGGGAGTTGGCCGTTCTGGAGCATTGGCACTGCTGTGCGGCAGGTCACAATCCGGTAATGAGAAGATGGACGCATGAAGGGACGCGTCCTCGTCGTTGATGACGACTCCGCACTGGCCGAGATGCTCGGTATCGTGCTGCGGGGTGAGGGTTTTGAGCCGTTTTTCGTCGCGGATGGGGACAGGGCGCTAGCCGCCTTCCGGGAGACCAAGCCGGACCTGGTCCTGCTCGACCTGATGCTGCCCGGCCGGGACGGCATCGACGTGTGCCGGCAGATCCGGGCCGAGTCCGGCATCCCGATCGTGATGCTGACCGCGAAGACCGACACGGTCGACGTGGTGGTGGGCCTGGAGTCGGGGGCCGACGACTACGTCACCAAGCCGTTCAAGCCCAAGGAGCTGGTGGCCCGGGTTCGCGCCCGGCTGCGCCGCGCCGAGGAGCCGACGCCCGAGCAGCTGACCATCGGCGACCTGGTGATCGACGTGGCCGGCCACTCCGTGAAGCGGGACGGCCGGGGCATCCCGCTGACCCCGCTGGAGTTCGACCTGCTGGTCGCGCTGGCCCGCAAGCCCTGGCAGGTGTTCACCCGCGAGGTGCTGCTGGAGCAGGTCTGGGGCTACCGCCACGCGGCGGACACCCGTCTGGTCAACGTCCATGTGCAGCGCCTGCGTTCCAAGATCGAGAAGGACCCGGAGCGCCCCGAGATCGTGGTGACCGTCCGCGGCGTCGGTTACAAGGCGGGACCCAGCTGACGTGACGGAGCGGGCAGACGACACCCCGTCGGGTTCCGCGACCGACGGGGCGGGGGCCGTGCGCGGCGACGTGCTGAGTTCGACCACCCGTCGCCGACGCGGCCCTTCCGGCGTGTTCGCGCTGGTGAAGCGTCAGCTGCGCCGTCCCGCGCACCGGGTGGCCGCGCTGTACCGCCGGTCGATCCAGCTGCGCGTGGTCGCGGTGTCGCTGCTGGCGTCCATCGCGGTCGTCCTGGTGCTGGGCGTGGTCGTGGTGGCGCAGGTGCGCACCGGCCTGCTCGGAACCAAGACGGACGCCGCCCGCGCGCAGGCCCGGATCGGCTTCCAGGTCGAGCAGAAGAAGATCGACGAGGCCCGGGACCAGAAGCTGCGGGGCACCGCCGACCCGACCGTCGACGAGATCGGCACCTGGCTGCTGCGGCAGGTCAACGACCTGGCCGGGAGCGGGCAGACCGTCTACTCGGTGATCGCGATGTCCCCCGGCACCGGCGCCGTCGTCCCCGACGGGGGCGGCTTCGCGCCGCGCTACTCGGGCGACATCCAGCCGATCAGCATCCCGGACACCCTGCGGGCCAAGCTGGCCGCCGAGCCCGGCCAGATGTTCGACCAGCCGACCCGGATCCAGCGCTCGCCCGGCAGCAGCGTCACGTCCGAGCCAGGGCTGGCCCTCGGCATGCAGTTCCGCGGCCCGGCGGAGACCTCGTACCAGCTGTTCTACGTCTTCTCCTTCGGCCAGGAGACCGACACCCTCAACCTGGTCACCGGCACCCTGGCGACCGCCGGGGTGTTCGTGGTGATCCTCATGGGCGGCATCGCCTGGGTCGTGGTGCGCCAGGTGGTCACCCCGGTCCGGATGGCCGCCGGGATCTCCGAGCGGCTCGCCGACGGGCACCTGGAAGAGCGGATGAAGGTCACCGGGACGGACGACATCGCCCGCCTCGGGGAGTCCTTCAACCGGATGGCCAACGCCCTCCAGGCGCAGATCCGCCAGCTGGAGGAGCTGTCCCGGGTGCAGCGGCGCTTCGTCTCGGACGTCTCGCACGAGCTGCGCACCCCGCTGACCACGGTCCGGATGGCCGCCGACCTCATCTACGACAGCCGCGAGGACCTGGACCCGATGGCGGCCCGCTCGGCGGAGCTGCTGCAGGGCCAGCTGGACCGCTTCGAGTCGCTGCTCGCCGACCTGTTGGAGATCAGCCGCTTCGACGCCGGCGCCGCGATCCTGGACGCCGAGCCGGTCGATCTGCGCGAGATCGTCGCCCGGGTGGTGGAGGCCGCCGAACCGCTCGCCGAGGCCAAGGGCAGCGCCGTGGTGATCCGCGGCGACGGCGAGCCGGTGCTGGCCGAGGTGGACTCCCGCCGGATCGAGCGCATCCTGCGCAACCTGGTGGTCAACGCGCTGGAGCACGGCGAGGGCCGCGACGTGGTGGTCCGGCTGGGCTCGGCGGACGGCGCGGTCGCGGTCGGCGTGCGCGACTACGGCATCGGCCTCAAGCCGGGCGAGGCGTCCCGGGTGTTCCACCGCTTCTGGCGGGCCGACCCGTCCCGGGTGCGGACCACCGGCGGCACCGGCCTCGGCCTGTCCATCGCGGTCGAGGACGCCCACCTGCACGGCGGCTGGCTCCAGGCCTGGGGCGAGCCCGGCGGCGGCTCGCACTTCCGGCTCACCCTGCCGCGCACCCGCGGCGGCGAGATCAGCCGGGCGCCGTTCCGGCTGGAGCCGGAGGACTCCCGCAACAACCGGGGCCTGGGCGCGCAGGGCACGCCGTACCGGCGGGCGATCAGCCCGGCCGGCTCGACGGCGACGGCCGCCGTCGAGGAGCAGGCGGAGATGCCGGAGACGGTGAGCGGCGGCCTCGGCAGCGGGCTCGGCGGGGTGCTGAACATCGGCCCCGGGCTGGGCCGGCGCAAGCTGCCGGAGGGTCCGCGCGCGGACCCCTCGGGCGTGTGGACGGCCGCCGGGTACGGGGCCACCGGCGCCCAGGTGATGGTGGACCCGACGCCGGGACGGCCGTCGGTGGCACAGCGGACGGCGGAGCCGGACGCGACGGGTGGGACGACGGACGCGGAGGGGTCGCAGCGTGCGAAGGACGAGCAACAGGACTGAGCCGCGGCTCCTCGCGGTGGTCGGCGGGCTGCTCGGCGCCCTGGTGGCGAGCGGCTGCGCGGCCATGCCGGATTCCGGCGGCATCACCAGGGTGGAGCTGTCCCAGGGCTCGGCCGACAAGGACCTGCAGGCCCGGGTCTTCCCGGTGGCGCCCGCCCGGGGCGCCAAGCCGCGCGAGCTGCTGAACGGGTTCCTGGACGCGGTGACCGCCGACGAGGGGTACGACACCGCGCGCAAGTACCTCACCGAGAGCGCCGCCGCCACCTGGAACCCGGACGCCGGGACGAAGGTGCTCTCCGCCACCGGCATCCCGGTCGGCCAGGACGTCACCGACGCGGACACCACGGCGTCGTTGCAGGTGAGCGGGCAGCTGGTGGCCGGCGTCGACGAGCGGCACTCGTACGCGCGGGTCGCCGGGCAGAACAACGACTCGTCCGACTTCACCTTCGTCCGGCAGAAGGACGGCGAGTGGCGGATCGACAGGCTGGCGCCCGGCGTGATCATGAACGAGACCAACTTCCGGAACAGCTTCCGGCAGGTCGAGCGGTTCTTCTACACCGCGCCCGACCCGTCCTCGGTGGTGTCCGGGAGCGCCGGCCAGGAGGTGCTGCTCGCCGACCCGGTCTACCTGCGGCGCCGGATAGACCCGCTCACCTCGGCCGTCCGGGCGCTCGTCGACGGCCCCTCCGTCTGGCTCTCGCCGGTGGTCCGCACGGCGTTCCCGGCCGGCACCACGGTCGACAAGGTGAGCATCGACGACAACCGGGTCGCCCACGTGCAGCTCGGCAAGGCGGACACCGGCGAGCCGATGGCCTGCCGGCGGATGGCGACCCAGCTCTTCTACACCGTCGCCGACCAGGGCAAGGGCCAGATCACGCGGCTGGAGCTGAAGGGGCCGCACGGCTCCTGCACGGCCGCCCGCGGTGACTCGCCGTCCACCGGCCCCGGTGCCCTGGCCGGGTCGACGACGGCGACGCAGTACTACCAGCGTGCCGACGGAGCCCTGGTGGCGACCGACGAGGTGCGCCCCGGCGATCCGGTCCGCGGGGTCCTCGGCAAGCCGCAGTCGAACACCAAGCCGCCGCTCGGCGCCTTCGCGGTCAGCCGCACCGGCTCCCAGGCCGCCGCGATCAGCGAGGACGGCCACCAGGTCTGGTCGGTGCCGCTGTCGGACAGCGCGGTGGCCATGGGCGAGCCGGTGCTCACCTCGCCGGCCAAGGGCGGCGACAAGGAGGACGGCTTCGCCTCGCCCACCTGGGACGGCCGCGGCGACCTCTGGGTGGTGGACCGCAACAAGCAGGCCCCGCGGGTGGTGATGGTGCGCGGCGCCAAGTCGTACACCGTGCCGGTCGAGGGGCTGACCGGCCAGACCGTGCAGGCGCTGAAGATCTCCTCGGACGGCGTCCGGGTCGCCGTGGTGGCCAGGACCCCGGGCTCGGCCGTCCGCTCGCTGTGGTTCGGACTGGTCGTGCACGACGGCACCCCGCAGGCGCCGACCGTGAAGATCACCGCGCTGCACCGGGCCGCTCCCACGCTCACCGACGTCGCCTCGGTGTCCTGGGCGGAGACCGACCAGCTGCTCGTGCTCGGCAAGGAGGCCGACCGGACCCAGCAGCTGTACTTCATCAGCACGGACGGCTCGCAGAGCACCGAGACCCAGCTGCAGAGCGCCGAGAGCATGCTGACCGTCTCGGCCTCGGAGTCCCGCGGGGACAGCCTGACCCAGACGCCGCCGGTGCTCGCGATGGGCGAGGTCAAGCAGACGGACGGCAAGCCGAGCGAGATCAAGGCCTTCCGCCTGGTCAACAACCAGTGGCGGGAGACCTCGCTGATCGACAAGCCGCGGTCCTTCTTCTACGCGGGCTGACGCCGCGTCCGAGCCTCTCCGGGGCCTCCGGCCCGGCCCGGCGGGGTGTCGGCGGCCGCGGTGACGGTCAGTCGGACGGGCGCACCGTGGCCGCGACGGTGGCGCCCGCGCGGACCGGGAGGCCGGCGTCGGCCAGCGCCCGGGCGGCCTCGGTGAGGCTGGCCCCGGTGGTCACCAGGTCGTCCACCAGCACCGGGTGACGGCCCGCCAAGCTCCCCGGTCCCGCCAGGCTCCCCGGTCCCGCCAGGCCCGCGCGCCCGGTCCGGGCGCGCGGCAGCACGGTGAGCGCGCCGTGCAGGTTGCGGCGCCGTTCGGCCGCGTTCAGCCCGGCCTGGTCGGCGACCGGCCGGGCGTGCCGCAGCAGCGGCGCGGCCCGCACGTCCAGGCCGGCCCTGCGCAGCGAGCGGGCGGCCGCCCCGGCCAGCCGCAGCGTCGGATCGTGCCCGCGGGCGCGGACGGCCGAGCGCGCCGAGGGCATCGGGACCAGCAGCAGCGGCGCGGCCCCGGCGCGCGCCCCCAGGGCGGAGCGCACGGCCCGGCCGAGGGCCTCGCCGAGCGGCGCGGCCAGCCGCAGCGCGCCCCGCTCCTTGTGGGCGAGCAGCAGCTGCCGGACCGGACCGGTGTACGGCGCGGCGGCGTGCGTCCAGGGCAGCGGGGTGGGGGCGGGCCGTGCGGTGGCCAGGGCGTGCCGGCAGGCCGGGCAGAGCTGGGTGCGCTCGCTGCCGCAGCCCGCGCAGTCGGCGGGCAGCAGGACGTCCAGCAGCCCGGCCAGTGCGTGGCCGAACGGCCCCTGGGCGGACGGCGGAGGAGCGGGGGAGGGGAACGGCGGCACGGCTGCTCCTGGCGGCGGCAGGCACGGAGAGTCAGCACAGAATCGGCCGTACGGGGGGCGTTGTCCAGGTATTTACCCTTACTTCACCCGCGAGAGGGTAGACAGGGTGGACCAGCTTGACCGTCCGACCGCAGTATCGGGTCATACCCTCCTTATCGCCTGGGGAGGCGAAAAACCCGTGTGAGGTGTTCGATAAGGCCCAGGGGGTTTCAAACGTCCCTGGTGGGGAGGAAGTGAGGTGAGGGCCAGTCGTTTCCGCCGCTGGCGGCGGGGACGGGGGGCCGGCAGTGGATGGGCTGGTCCAGCTGGGTCTCAGTCCGGTCCGGTAGCACCCGGATCGGCGTCAGCACGAGGGATCGGAGTTCTGCGTGGACATCGTCGTCAAGGGCCGCAAGACCGAGGTGCCCAAGAGGTTCCGCGAGCACGTGGCCGAGAAGCTGGAGAAGGTCCAGAAGTTCGACGCCAAGGCCATCAGCCTCGACGTCGAGGTGTCCAAGGAACACAACCCGCGGCAGGCCGACCGCTCCGACCGGGTGGAGATCACTCTCCGCAGCCGCGGCCCCGTGATCCGGGCGGAAGCCGCCGCCGGTGACCCGTACGCGGCGCTCGACCTGGCTTCCGCGAAGCTCGACGCGCAGCTGCGCAAGTCCGCGGACCGGCGTCGGGTGCACAAGGGCGGCGCGAACGGCCGCACCCCGATCAGCGTCGCCGAGGCGACCGCGGCCCTGGCCGCGCTGCCGGAGACGACGGCGCCGGAGGGCGAGACGAACGGCGCCGTCCGCAAGACCATGATGGGATCCCTGGAAGTGGAGGGCGAAGGCCCGCTGGTGGTCCGGGAGAAGACGCACCCGGCCGCCCCCATGGCGCTGGACCAGGCGCTCTACGAGATGGAGCTGGTCGGCCACGACTTCTACCTCTTCGTGGAGAAGGACAGTGGCCTGCCGAGCGTGGTCTACCGCCGGCACGGTTACCACTACGGCGTCATCCACCTGCAGACCGACCTCGCGGCCGGCCCGGGTGGCGGGGCGGGCGGCGCGATCGGCGGGGCCGACGACGAGGACTGACCGTCCGAACAGCGATGGAGGGGTGACCCCGGCGGCCGGGGCCGCCGGGGTCACCGGCGTTCGGGGGCGGTTGGGTTCGAACGGCGGCGCGGTTCGAACAGCCGTGCGTCGAGGGTGCGGTGCGGTTCCAACGGCGGTGCGTCGAGGGCGGTCTCGCGCCCCGGACGGACGGGTCACCCGTTGCGGGGGAATCGGCATCGGAGCGTGACCGGGGCGGCGCCGGGGCGTGGAATGATTGGCGCACGACGACCCGCGAAGGGGGAGGAGCGGATGGGGGATCACTTCGGGCTGGGGCCCGGGGTCGGGCCAGGGCTGCCGTTGGGGGCGGAGGATGAGCCCGCGTACGAGCCGCACCGGGGTGAACCGATCCGCGTGTTGGTGGTGGACGACCACGCGCTGTTCCGTCGGGGGCTGGAGATCGTCCTCGCGGAGGAGCCGGACATCAAGGTCGTCGGCGAGGCGGGGGACGGGGCCGAGGCCGTGCTGAAGGCCGCCGACCTGCTGCCCGACATCATCCTCATGGACGTCCGGATGCCGCGCCGCAGCGGGATCGAGGCCTGCACGGCGATCAAGGACGTGGCACCGAGCACCAAGATCATCATGCTGACGATAAGCGACGAGGAGGCCGACCTCTACGAGGCGATCAAGGCGGGGGCCACCGGCTACCTGCTCAAGGAGATCTCCACCGACGAGGTCGCCACCGCGATCCGCGCGGTCGCCGACGGGCAGTCGCAGATCAGCCCCTCGATGGCGTCCAAGCTGCTCACCGAGTTCAAGTCGATGATCCAGCGCCGCTCCGACGACCGGGACCTGGTGCCCGCGCCCCGGCTCACCGACCGGGAGCTGGAGGTGCTCAAGCTGGTGGCGACCGGGATGAACAACCGGGAGATCGCCAAGGAGCTGTTCATCAGCGAGAACACCGTGAAGAACCACGTGCGCAACATCCTGGAGAAGCTCCAGCTGCACTCGCGGATGGAGGCGGTGGTGTACGCGATGCGGGAGAAGATCCTCGAAATAGGGTGAGCCGGGCGGGACTTAGCGGTCCGCCAGCAGCTTCTCCAGGGTCGGGCGCAGCCGCTCGTCGTGCAGCGTCCCGACCCGCACCCCGTCGCAGCCGACCCAGTCGGCCGCCTCGCGCAGCGCCGTCGCCAGCGCCTCGACGTGCCGGGCGCCCCGCCCCGGACCGTCCAGGGAGACCTGCCGGGCGACCAGGGTGCGCCCCTCGCGGGCCGGGTCGACTCGGCCGACCAGCCGGCCGCCGGCCAGCAGCGGCATCGCGAAGTAGCCGTGCACCCGCTTGTGCTTGGGCGTGTAGGCCTCCAGCCGGTGCGTCATGCCGAAGATCCGCTCGGTGCGGGCGCGGTCCCAGACCAGGGAGTCGAACGGCGAGAGCAGTGTGGTGCGGTGGCGCCCGCGCGGGGCGGTGGCGAGGGCGGCCGGGTCGGCCCAGGCCGGGGCCGGGGCGCCGTCCGGGCCCCAGCCGGCCACCTCGACCGGGACGAGCCCGCAGTCGGCGAGCACCGGGTCCAACTGCTCGGCGCGCAGCCGGTGGTAGTCCAGCAGGTCGGCCCGGGTGGCCACGCCGAGCGCGGCGCCGGCCTGGGCGACCAGGGTGCGCACGCACTCCCCGTCCGACCGCTCCTGCCCCAACAGGGCGTCCGGGATGGCCTGTTCGGCCAGTGCGTAGACCCGCTTCCAGCTCCGGCGCTCGGTGCAGACCACGTCGCCGAAGGCCAGCGCCCGCTCGACCGCGATCTTGGTGTCGGACCAGTCCCACCACTCGGCGGTCTTCTTGGCGCCGCCCAGCTCGGTGGAGGTCAACGGCCCCTCGGCCCGCAGCTTGTCCAGCACGGCGCGGTAGGTCTCGGGCGGGACCTGGTGGCCCCAGAGGTGGCCGCGGTCGCGGTAGCGGCGGCGCCGGAAGGCGAACAGCGGCCACTCCTCGACCGGCAGGAGGCAGGCCGCGTGCGACCAGTACTCGAAGCTCGTGCCGCCGCCCCAGTACGCCGCCTCGACGGCCGGGCGGCCGACCGCGCCGAGGCGGGCGTACGGCACCAGCTCGTGCGATCGGGCGAGCACCGAGATGGTGTCCAGCTGGACGGCGCCCAGGTGCCGCAGCACCCCGCGCACCCCGCCGCGGCGGTCCGGCGCGCCCAGCAGGCCCTGGGCGCGCAGGGCGATCCGGCGGGCGTCGTCCGCGCTGAGGACGGCGGCGGGGGCGGGGCGGGCGGCAGCGGCGGTCATGCCGGGGAGCGTAGTCCGGGGCACCGACAGCGCGGGCCCGGGCCCGGGCGGAGGGCTCAGGCCAGGTCGGAGGGCAGCAGGGAGGCGATCCAGGAGTCGTGGAAGGCGCCGCGCTGCTCGGCGTACGAGCGCAGGGTGCCCTCGAAGCGGTAGCCGGCCTTTTCGGCGACCGCGCGGGAGCCGTCGTTGCCGACGTAGGCCAGCCACTCCAGGCGGCGCAGGCCCAGCTCGCGCAGGCCGTAGTGGGAGACGGCGCGCGCGGCCTCGGTGGTGTAGCCGCGGCCGCGGAACTCCTTCACGGCCCACCAGCCGATCTCGGCGCAGCCAGGGTCCTGGGGGCGCAGGACGAGCCCCTGGGAGCCGACCAGGGTGCCGGACTCGCGCTCGAACACGCACCAGATCAGGTTCGCCCCGGTGCGCCGGCCCTCGATGGCGAGATCGCGTACGAAGAACTCGGCGTCCTCGCGGCGGTAGGGCGACGGGACGACCGTCCAGCGCTGGATCTCCGGATCCTGGCAGGCGGCGTAGACCGCGTCGATGTCCGACTCCTGCGGGGGGCGCAGGACCAGTCGGTCGGTGGTGAGGGCGGGAAGTTCGGCGCGAAGTTCGTCCATGAACGGATTATTCCGCCAGGGGAGGAAGGCGGGCATCCGATTATTCGCCCGCCTTCGCGTCCAACTCCACGACCCGCCGACCGTTTTGTCCCGGTGGACGGTGCTATCGGGCCATGTGCTCGCCAGGGTGACACGGGAATACCGTGCTGACGCACCTCCCGGGGGGTTGGACTCCTCGCATACGATGGCCCGTGCGGTGGGGTGGACCCGCCGTGCAGTCGTCCAGTGCCAATACAGGCAAGGAGCCCGCTCATCGTGTCCGTCTTCGACAAGATCCTGCGCGCCGGCGAGGGCAAGATCCTTCGCAAGCTGCAGCGGATTGCCGCCCAGGTCAACTCCATCGAAGAGGACTTCGTCAACCTCACCGACGCCGAGCTGCGCGCACTGACCGACGAGTACAAGCAGCGGCTCGCGGACGGCGAGACCCTGGACGACATCCTCCCCGAGGCGTTCGCCACCGTCCGTGAGGCCGCCAAGCGCGTGCTCGGCCAGCGGCACTACGACGTCCAGCTCATGGGCGGCGCCGCGCTGCACCACGGGTACGTCGCCGAGATGCGCACCGGTGAGGGCAAGACCCTCGTCGGCACGCTGCCCGCGTACCTGAACGCGCTGACGGGCAAGGGCGTCCACCTGATCACCGTCAACGACTACCTCGCCGAGCGCGACTCGGAGTGGATGGGCCGGGTGCACCGCTTCCTCGGCCTCGAAGTCGGCGTGATCCTGGCCAACATGACGCCCGCCGAGCGCAAGCGCCAGTACGGGATGGACATCACGTACGGCACGAACAACGAGTTCGGCTTCGACTACCTGCGCGACAACATGGCCTGGTCGCAGGACGAACTCGTCCAGCGCGGCCACTACTTCGCGGTCGTCGACGAGGTCGACTCGATCCTGATCGACGAGGCCCGTACCCCGCTGATCATCTCCGGCCCGGCGGACCAGGCGACCAAGTGGTACGCCGACTTCTCCAAGCTGGTGCTGCGCCTGAAGATCGACCGGGACTACGAGGTCGACGAGAAGAAGCGCACGGTCGGCATCCTGGAGGAGGGCGTCAGCCGGGTCGAGGACTACCTGGGCATCGACAACCTCTACGAGTCGGTGAACACCCCGCTGGTCGGCTTCCTGAACAACGCCATCAAGGCGAAGGAGCTGTACAAGCGGGACAAGGACTACGTCGTGATGAACGGCGAGGTCATGATCGTCGACGAGCACACCGGCCGCATCCTGGCCGGCCGCCGCTACAACGAGGGCATGCACCAGGCGATCGAGGCCAAGGAGGGGGTGGAGGTCCAGAACGAGAACCAGACCCTGGCCACCATCACCCTGCAGAACTTCTTCCGGCTGTACGACAAGCTCGCGGGCATGACCGGTACCGGCACCACCGAGGCCGCCGAGTTCCACCAGATCTACAAGCTCGGCGTGGTGCCGATCCCGACCAACAAGACGCCGCTGCGCATCGACCAGCCCGACCTGATCTACAAGTCGGAGCCGGCCAAGTTCGCCGCCGTGGTCGAGGACATCGCCGAGAAGCACGAGAAGGGCCAGCCGGTGCTGGTCGGCACCGTGTCGGTCGAGAAGTCCGAGTACCTGTCGCAGGAGCTGCGCAAGCGCGGCATCCCGCACGAGGTGCTGAACGCCAAGCACCACGAGCGCGAGGCGCAGATCGTCGCGCAGGCCGGCCGCAAGGGCGCCGTCACCGTCGCCACCAACATGGCCGGCCGAGGCACCGACATCATGCTGGGCGGCAACTCCGACCACCTCGCGGCGGCCGAGCTGGCGCAGCGCGGGCTCACCCCGACGGACACCCCGGAGGAGTACGAGGCCGCCTTCCCGGCCGCGCTGGAGAAGGCCAAGGCCTCGGTGAAGGCCGAGCAGGACGAGGTCAAGGAGGCCGGCGGCCTCTACGTCCTCGGTACCGAGCGGCACGAGTCCCGCCGGATCGACAACCAGCTGCGCGGCCGCTCCGGCCGTCAGGGCGACCCGGGCGAGTCCCGCTTCTACCTGTCGCTGGGCGACGACCTGATGCGCCTGTTCAAGGCCGGCATGGTCGAGCGCGTGCTCTCGATGGCCAACGTCCCCGAGGACGTGCCGATCGAGTCCAAGATGGTCACCCGCGCCATCGCCTCCGCGCAGACCCAGGTCGAGCAGCAGAACTTCGAGATCCGCAAGAACGTCCTCAAGTACGACGAGGTGCTCAACCGCCAGCGCGAGGTCATCTACGGCGAGCGCCGCCGGGTGCTGGAGGGCGAGGACCTCCAGGAGCAGGTCGGCCACTTCATGGACGACACCGTCGAGGCGTACGTCCGCGCGGCCACCGGCGAGGGCTTCGAGGACGACTGGGACCTGGACAAGCTCTGGACCGCGCTCAAGCAGCTCTACCCGGTCACCCTGGACCTGGAGGAGCTGGAGGAGGAGGCCGGCGGTCCGGCCGGGCTGACCCCCGAGTTCCTGATCAAGTCCGTCCAGGAGGACATCCAGGGCCAGTACGGCGCCCGCGAGGACCAGCTGGGCGCGGAGATCATGCGCGAGCTGGAGCGCCGGGTCGTGCTGTCGGTGCTGGACCGCCGCTGGCGCGAGCACCTCTACGAGATGGACTACCTCCAGGAGGGCATCGGCCTGCGGGCCATGGCGCAGCGCGACCCGCTGGTCGAGTACCAGCGCGAGGGCTTCGACATGTTCACCGCGATGATGGAGGGCATCAAGGAGGAGTCCGTCGGCTACCTGTTCAACCTGGAGGTCCAGGTCGAGCAGCAGGTCGAGGAGGTCCCGGTCGAGGACGCCCAGGTGGCGCTCGACAAGCTGGAGAAGGACGCCGCCCGCCCGGAGATCAAGGCCAAGGGCCTGGAGGCCCCGAAGCCGCAGCGGCTGCACTACACGGCCCCCTCGGACGAGGTCGGCGGCGGTGTCATCGAGGGCGACTTCGACGACCTCGCGCCGGAGGACGAGGGCGACGGGATGACCCGCGCCGAGCGCCGCAAGGCCGCCAAGTCGGCCAAGGGCCGCCGCCGCAAGGGCTGAGCCGGCCGCCGGCCACCAGCCAGGACGCCACGCAGGGCGCCGTTCCCGGACCGGGACGGCGCCCTGCGCCGTTCCACACCGCCGGGCGTGTGGTCCGTACCGGCGGGCGCGCGGCGGGGCGTTCACCGGGCCTCCACGGCGGTGCACTGCCACTGCCCGGCCGGGCCGCGCTGCTCCAACCGGAAGGCCACCATGTGGTGGCGCCGGCCGAGGTCGACCCGCACGCAGGCCTCGACCGCGTCGGGTGAGGGCGAGCGGTCGTGCACCGGGCCGAGCCGGGGCCGGTCGGCGGGGCCGCCGCGGCGCAGCGCGCCGGCCCGGACCAGCGAGGCGAGCTGCCCGTAGCCGTCCAGGCTGGTGTGCCGCATCAGCTGGCCGGAGGGCCGGGCGCCGGTGAGCACCTCGACCAGCTGGCGGGCGAACCGGGCGGCCAAGGCTCCGGAGCCCGACCCGGCGTCCGGCCCGGGGGCTCCGGTGCAGGCGGCGCGCGGGTGGCGCGGGCGGCGGCCGGCCGGCTCGCAGCCGCCGGCGTCACGCGGACGGCGGTACGGGCGGGCGGCGGGGTGGGCGCTGTACCGGACGGTCACGGGGTGGCTCCTCGGCTGGGTGGTGCGGGTACGGACGGGTCCAGGCTGGGGGCGTCCCGCGCGGGGCGGCAACGGGTTTCCGGGGCGGCCGGGACGGGCCGCCGAATTCACCTATCCGGGGGAACCGACCTGTGCGGCGCCGGGCCGGAGGGGCCGTCCGACGGCGCCCGGTTGACGTGCGGGGACGGGCCGTACGGTCCAAAAGGGGACGCTCCGGCTGGGCGGACCGGGTGGCGGCGCCCGGCCGCCGCATTGCGCCGTACGGGCGCGGCGCGCACCATCGGAGCCTGACCGGGAGCGGACCGCCGGGCTCCCACGACGAGGGACGGCCGGTATGACGACACGGGTGGCGGCCCCGGCGGCCGCGGGCACCGCCCCGCCCGCCGGCGAAGGCGTGCCGCGGTACGGCGTGGTGCTGGGCGGCGGCGGGATGCTCGGCGCGGCCTGGACGGTCGGCGCGCTGTGCGCCGTCGAGGAGGCCACCGGGCGGCAGCCGGGCGGGGCCGACGTCCTGCTGGGCACCTCGGCGGGCGCGATCCTCGCCGCGATGCTGGCCGGCGGCGTCCGCCCCGAGCAGCTGCGCGACCACCAGCGCGGCCTGCCGATCACCGAGGGGCCGCTGGCCGGGACGGCCTTCGACTACGACACCGCCGTCGGCGGCGCGCTGCCGCCCCGCCCCCGGGCCGGGATCGGCTCGCCCGGCCTGCTGCGGGACGCCGTCCGGCACCCGCGCGAGTACCCGCTGCTGACCATGGTCTCGGCGATCGCGCCGCACGGCCGCGGTTCGCTGGCGCCGGTCGGCGAGCTGGTGCGCGGCCTGCTCGGCGACGGCGGAGGGCCGGAGCCCGGCGGCGGGGGATCGCCGCTGCGGGTGGTGGCCGTGGACTACCGCAGCGGCCGCCGGGTGGTCTTCGGCGACCCGGACGCCCCGGCCGTCCCGGTGCCCGACGCCGTGATGGCCTCCTGCGCGATCCCCGGCTGGTTCGCGCCGGTGCGGCTGGACGGCTCGGCGTACGTGGACGGCGGCTGCTGGTCCGCCACCAACGCCGACCTGATGCTCGGCCGGGGCCTGGACGAGGTGTACGTGCTCGCCCCGATGGCCCTGCGGCTGGACCCGAGGCCGGGGCGGGCCGGGCGGCGGGGCCGGGAGGACCGGGAGGGGCAGGACGGCCGGGAGGGCCGGCTCGGGGGCGGCCGCGACACCCTGGCCGCCCTGCGCGAGTGGCGCGCCCGGGACCGTCCGCGCGGCGTGCTCGCCCAGCTGGTGAGCCGCTACCGCCACGCCGTCACCCGGCAGCTGCTGCGCGAGGCCGCCCAGCTGCGGGCCGAGGGCGTCCGGGTGCGGCTGCTCGCGCCGACCCTGGCGGACCTCGCGGTGATGGGCCCGAACATGATGGACCCGGCCCGCCGCGGCGCCATCCTGGAGAGCGCCCTGCGCACCAGCCGGGAGGCGCTCCGGGCCTAGCGCGGCGCCGACGCGGGCCCGGGGCGGGCACCGTACGGCCCCGGCCGCGGGCGCCCGCCCCCGGACCAGGGGTGATCACGGGCGGCCCGGCGGCGCTTATTCTTGGGGCGCTGGAGACTGTGCTGCTGGACGAACCCCGCTGGACGAACCGGAGAGTGCCCCCGATGCGCGTGTACGTGCCCACCACCCTGGCCGGCCTGGCGGCGGCGCACGAGGGCGGCGCCCTGGACCAGTCCGCCGCGTACGCGGTGACGCCCGCGCTGCGCGAGTGGTACGTCAGCGACGACCTGGAGGAGCTGGAGTACGCGGCGCTGAACCGGGCCGCCCAGTCCTCGCTGCGGCTGCTGGCCGCCGACCCGGGGGCCCCGCGCCGCCGGGTGGTGGTGGCGCTGGACGTGGCGGACGGGTCGGTGCGGCCGTTCCCCGGCGACGAGTACCAGGACCAGGCCTCGCTCGGCCGTGTGGTGCTGGCCGGCCCGGTGCGGCTGGCCAAGGCGGCCGCGGTGCACGCCGACGTGTCCGACGACGAGGTGGTCACGGACGTCGCGGCGGCGGTGGCGGCGGTGGCCGCGGCCGACGCCGGCGACCAGGACGCCCAGTTCACCGTGGACGGCGCCGAGGACCACGACCTGCTCTGGTTCGCGACCCAGGAGATCCCCTCCCTGCTCGGGTGAGTTCCGCCCTACCGGCGTGTCACCCGGCCGGGTTACCGTTTCACCCCGTGCGCACTCACATCGTTTGGGACTGGAACGGCACGCTCTTCCACGACATGGAGGCCGTGCTCGGGGCGAGCAACGCCGCGTTCGCGACCATCGGCGTCGGGCCGATGACGCTCCAGGAGTACCGCGAGCAGTACGAGATCCCGATTCCCCGCTTCTACCAGCGCCTGCTCGGCCGGACGCCCTCCGCGGAGGAGTGGCTGAGGCTCGACGACGCGTTCCACGACCGCTACCGGGAGCTCAGCCCGTCCTGCGGGCTGACCGAGGGCGTGCGCGAGCTGTTGGACGGCTGGCGGGCGGCCGGGAACAGCCAGTCGCTGCTGTCGATGTACGAGCACGACAAGCTGGTGCCGCTGGTCGACACCTTCGGCCTGAGCAGCGGTTTCCTGCGGGTGGACGGCCGCAGCGGCCCGTCCGGCGGACAGAAGGCGGAGCACCTGACCCGGCACCTGGCCGCGCTGGGCGAGCGGGTGGACCCGGCCCGTACGGTGCTGATCGGCGACGCCGCGGACGACGCCCTGGCGGCGCTGGGCGCGGGCGCCCACGCGGTGCTCTACACCGGCGGTTCGCACACCCGGGAGAAGCTGGAGCCGGTCGGCGTCCCGGTGGTGGACAGCCTGGCCGAGGCGGTCGAGCTGGCGGGCCGGATCACGGGCTGAACCCCGGGGCCCGCCCGGAAGGGGCGGGACGGGATACCGGCGGACGTGGCGGGCGCCACGTCCGCCGTCCGCGTGTCTGAGCGGGCGGATCGCGCCCCGGCTGGTCAGGCTGGTGTCACACCCGACCAGCCCCAGGACGGAGCCCGCCATGCCCATCGACGCAGTCACCGAGGTGCCGGTCCCGGTCAACGAGCCGGTGCGGGCGTACGCGCCCGGCAGCCCGGAGCGGGACCGGCTGGTGCGGCGGCTGGACGACCTGGCGGCCGAGCAGGTCCCGCTGCCGATGACGATCGGCGGCGAGCAGCGCTTCGGCGGCGGCGAGCGGATCGAGGTGGTGCAGCCGCACCACCACGCCGCCAAGCTGGGCGTGCTCGGCAACGCCACCCGGGAGGACGCCCGGGCGGCGGTGGACGCGGCGCTGGCCGCCGGCCGGCAGTGGCGCTCGCTCTCCTTCGACGACCGCGCGGCGGTCTTCCTGCGCGCCGCCGACCTGCTGGCCGGTCCCTGGCGGGAGACGCTCAACGCGGCCACCATGCTCGGCCAGTCCAAGACCGCGCAGCAGGCGGAGATCGACTCGGCGTGCGAGCTGATCGACTTCTGGCGGTTCAACGTGGGGTTCGCCCGGCAGATCCTGGCGGACCAGCCGATCTCCTCGCCCGGCGTGTGGAACCGCACCGACCACCGCCCGCTGGAAGGTTTCGTCTACGCGGTCACCCCGTTCAACTTCACCGCGATCGCCGGCAACCTGCCGACCGCCCCCGCGCTGATGGGCAACACCGTGGTCTGGAAGCCCGCGCCGACCCAGACCCTGGCCGCGTACCACCTGATGCGGCTGCTGGAGGCGGCCGGCCTGCCGCCCGGGGTGATCAACCTGGTGACCGGCGACGGCCTCCAGGTCTCCCCGGTGGTGCTCGCCGACCCGGCGTTCGCGGGGCTGCACTTCACCGGCTCCACCGCCACCTTCCGCTCCCTGTGGCAGACCGTCGGCGCCAACATCGGCGGCTACCGCACGTACCCGAGGATCGTCGGCGAGACCGGCGGCAAGGACTTCCTGCTGGCCCACCGCTCGGCCGACCCGGAGATCCTGAGGACGGCGCTGATCCGCGGCGCCTTCGAGTACCAGGGCCAGAAGTGCTCGGCGCTCTCCCGCGCCTACCTGCCGCGCAGCCTCTGGCAGCGGATCAAGGACGACTTCCTGGCCGAGGTGGACGCGCTCGCGGTGGGCGACGTGACCGACCTGTCCAACTTCATGGGCGCCCTGATCGACCGGCGCGCCTTCGAGAAGAACCGGGACGCCATCGATCGGGCGAAGGCCGATCCGACGATCGAACTGGCGGCCGGAGGACAGTACGACGACGCGATCGGCTGGTTCGTCCGGCCGACCGTGCTGGTCTCCTCCGACCACCGGGGCGAGATCTTCCGGACCGAGTACTTCGGCCCGATCCTCGCCGTCCACGTCTACGAGGACTCCCGCTGGGACGACGTGCTGCGCCGGGTCGACGCCGGCGCCCCGTACGGCCTGACCGGCTCGGTGATCGCGCAGGATCGTTACGCCATCGCCCAGGCCGTCGAGGAGCTGCGGTTCACCGCGGGGAACTTCTACATCAACGACAAGCCGACCGGCGCGGTGGTCGGCCAGCAGCCCTTCGGCGGCGGCCGGGCCTCCGGCACCAACGACAAGGCGGGCGCCGCGCAGAACCTGCTGCGCTGGACCTCGGCCCGGTCGATCAAGGAGACCTTCGTCCCGCCGACCCACCACGGCCACCCGCACATGGGCTGAGAGTGAACACCGGGCTCCGGTTTGGACATGCTGTCCAGGACGGACCCGACTTCCTGCGGGTTTGCGCCGACCTGTCCCTGTCCACCTTCGATTGATCCGGTTAGGCTGGCTGGCGTCGTCGGGTGGCTGCAGGACGAACGGAACGTCCTACCCGCTGGGAGGGCGTTTCATGCGTGCCATGAGCCCCTTTCAGTCGGATGGTGCGGCAGGATTGCGGTGACCCGTCGGTGTACATCCACACACCACCGAGTCACGCAACGGCGCGCGACAGGAGCCAAGAAGTCATGCAGACCAAGCTGGACGCAGCCAAGGCCGAACTGCTCAAGAAGGCAGCCGCAGCCGCTGAGAACAGCCAGGTGGGGGGAGCGGCGCCGGGGGAGGGTCTGAGCAACGGCGCTCTGACCGCGTACCTGCACCACTACTACCTCCACACCGCGCCCGACGACCTGGTCGACAGAGACCCGGTCGACGTGTACGGCGCGGCCGCCTCCCACTACCGCCTGGGCCTCAAGCGCCCGCAGGGCACCGCCGAGGTGCGGGTCCACACCCCCTCGGTCGAGGAGAACGGCTGGTCCTGCGGCCACACCGTGGTCGAGGTCGTCACGGACGACATGCCCTTCCTGGTCGACTCCGTCACCAACGAGCTGTCCCGCCAGGACCGCGCGATCCACGTCGTGATCCACCCCCAGCTGGTCGTCCGCCGCGACATCACCGGCAAGCTGCTGGAGATCCTGGACGTCGACGCCTGCTCCCGCAGCCAGGCCGCCGGCACCGAGTGGCCCGCCGACGCGACCGTCGAGTCGTGGATGCACATCGAGGTCGACCGCGAGACCGACCGCGAGGACCTGCGCGCCATCGAGGCCGACCTGCGCCGCGTGCTCGGCGACGTCCGCGAGGTCGTCGAGGACTGGGGCAAGATGCGCGAGAGCGCGCTGCGCCTGGCCGACGAGCTGGCCGAGGAGCCCCCGGCCGGCCTGCCCGAGCAGGAGGTCGGCGAGGCCTGGGAGCTGATGCGCTGGCTCGCCGACGACCACTTCACCTTCCTCGGCTACCGCGAGTACGACCTGGTCGAGCACGAGGGCGAGGAGGTCCTCAAGGCCGTCGCCGGGACCGGCCTCGGCATCCTGCGCTCCGACCCGCACAGCCACGACGACGCCCACCACGCCGTCAGCGAGGCCTTCGGCCGGCTCTCCGCGCCGGTGCGCGCCAAGGCCCACGAGAAGAAGCTGCTCGTCCTGACCAAGGCCAACAGCCGGTCCACCGTGCACCGCCCGGCCTACCTGGACTACGTCGGCGTGAAGAAGTTCAACGCCGCCGGCGAGCCGGTCGGCGAGCGCCGCTTCCTCGGCCTGTTCTCCTCCGCCGCCTACACCGAGTCGGTCACCCGCATCCCGGTCGTGCGCCGCAAGGTCCAGGAGGTGCTGGAGGACTCCGGCTTCTCCAGCGAGAGCCACGACGGCCGCGACCTGCTCCAGATCATGGAGACCTTCCCGCGGGACGAGATCTTCCAGACCCCGGCCTCCGAGCTGCTCTCCATCGCGACGAGCGTGCTCTACCTCCAGGAGCGCCGCAAGCTGCGGCTGTTCCTGCGCCAGGACGAGTACGGGCGCTACTTCTCGGCGTTCATCTACCTGCCGCGCGACCGCTACACCACGCGCATCCGGCTGCTGATCACCGACATCCTCAAGGAGGAGCTGAACGGCGCCACCATCGACTACACGGTGTACGCCACCGAGTCGGTGCTGACCCGTCTGCACTTCGTGGTCCGGGTCGCCCCGGGCACCGCGCTGCCGCACCTCAGCGACACGGACATCGAGCGGATCGAGAACCGGCTGGCCGAGGCCGCCCGGTTCTGGATGGACGGCTTCCACGACCAGCTGCACACCGAGCTGGGCGAGGAGCGGGCCGCCGAGCTCGGCCACAAGTACGCCAACGCCTTCCCCGACGGCTACCGCGCCGACTTCCCGCCGCGCACCGCCGTCGCCGACATCAAGCAGATCGAGTCGCTGCACGGCGAGGGCGACTTCCGCCTGAACCTGTACCAGCCGGTCGGCGCCGGCGACGACGAGCGCCGCTTCAAGATCTACCGGGTCGGCGGCCCGATCTCGCTGACCGAGGTCCTGCCGGTGCTCCAGCGCCTGGGCGTCGAGGTGCTGGACGAGCACCCGTACGCGCTGCGCCGCTCCGACGGCAGCACCGCGTGGGTCTACGACTTCGGCCTGAAGCTGCGCGAGGCCACCGAGCTCACCGACGAGGCCCGCGAGCGCTTCCAGGAGACCTTCGCCGCCACCTGGACGGGCAAGGCCGAGAACGACGGCTTCAACGAGCTGGTGCTGACCGCCGGGCTGACCTGGCGCCAGGCGATGATGCTGCGCGCGTACGCCAAGTACCTGCGCCAGGCGGGCTCCACGTTCTCCCAGGACTACATGGAGGACGCGCTCCGCAACAACACCCACTCCACCCGGCTGCTGGTCAACCTGTTCGAGGCCCGGCTGAGCCCGAGCCACCGCGCGGGCGCCCTGGAGCTGACCGAGGGCATCCTGGAGGAGCTGTCCGGCGCCCTCGACGAGGTCGTCTCGCTGGACGAGGACCGCATCCTGCGTTCCTTCCTGAACCTCATCAAGGCGACCCTGCGGACCAACTTCTTCCAGCACGCCGCCTCCGGCGAGTGGCACTCCTACGTGTCGATGAAGTTCGACCCGAAGGCCATCCCGGACCTGCCGGCCCCGCGCCCGGCGTTCGAGATCTGGGTCTACTCGCCGCAGGTCGAGGGCGTCCACCTGCGCTTCGGCAAGGTCGCCCGCGGCGGTCTGCGCTGGTCCGACCGGCGCGAGGACTTCCGCACCGAGATCCTGGGCCTGGTCAAGGCGCAGATGGTCAAGAACACCGTCATCGTCCCGGTCGGCGCCAAGGGCGGCTTCGTCGCCAAGCAGCTGCCGGACCCGGCGGTCGACCGCGACGCCTGGCTGGCCGAGGGCGTCTCCTCGTACAAGACCTTCATCTCGGCGCTGCTCGACATCACCGACAACCTGGTCGGCGGCGAGGTCGTGCACCCGGCCGACGTGGTCCGCCACGACGAGGACGACACCTACCTGGTCGTCGCCGCCGACAAGGGCACCGCGACCTTCTCGGACATCGCCAACGGCGTCGCCGAGTCCTACGGCTTCTGGCTGGGCGACGCGTTCGCCTCCGGCGGCTCGGCCGGCTACGACCACAAGGGCATGGGCATCACCGCCCGCGGCGCCTGGGAGTCGGTCAAGCGCAACTTCCGCGAGCTCGGCGTCGACACCCAGACCGAGGACTTCACCGTCATCGGCATCGGCGACATGTCCGGCGACGTCTTCGGCAACGGCATGCTGCTCAGCGAGCACATCCGCCTGGTCGCCGCCTTCGACCACCGCCACATCTTCCTGGACCCGAACCCGGAGGCGGCCTCCTCGTACGCCGAGCGCCGCCGCCTGTTCGAGCTGCCGCGCAGCTCCTGGGACGACTACGACCGGTCGCTGATCTCGGCCGGCGGCGGGGTCTTCCCGCGCAGCGCCAAGTCGATCCAGCTGACCCCGCAGGTCCGCGCCGCCCTCGGCGTGTCGGCGACCAAGCTGACCCCGGCCGAGCTGATGCGGGCCGTCCTCCAGGCCCCGGTCGACCTGTTCTGGAACGGCGGCATCGGCACCTACGTCAAGGCCTCCACCGAGACCAACGCCGAGGTGGGCGACAAGTCCAACGACGCCATCCGGGTCAACGGCGAGCAGGTCCGGGCCCGGGTCATCGGCGAGGGCGGCAACCTCGGCTGCACCCAGCTCGGCCGCATCGAGTACGCGGCCACCGGCGGCCCGGAGGGCACCGGCGGCTGGATCGACACCGACGCGATCGACAACTCGGCCGGTGTGGACACCTCGGACCACGAGGTCAACATCAAGATCCTGCTCAACCAGGTGGTCGCCGAGGGCGACATGACGGTCAAGCAGCGCAACGTCCTGCTGGCCGAGATGACCGACGAGGTCGGCCACCTGGTGCTGCGCAACAACTACGCGCAGAACGTGGTGCTGGCCAACGCCGTCGCCCAGGCGCACAGCATGGTCAACGTGCACGCCCGGATGATCAGCCGCTTCGAGTCGGCCGGGCAGCTGGACCGCGGGCTGGAGTTCCTGCCCGCCGAGCGCCAGATCCGTGAGCGCCAGCAGAACGGCCGCGGCCTCTCGCAGCCCGAGATGTCCGTCCTGCTCGCCTACACCAAGATCATCCTGGCCGAGGAGCTGCTGGCCACCGAGCTGCCGGACGACCCGTTCTTCCGCACCTCGCTGCACGAGTACTTCCCGACCGCGCTGCGGGCGAGGTTCGCCGAGGCGATCGACAACCACGCGCTGCGCCGCGAGATCATCACCACGCTGATCGTCAACGACACGATCAACCGCGGTGGCTGCACCTTCGCCTTCCGCCTGAAGGAGGAGACCGGCGCGACCTACGAGGAGATCGCCCGGACGCACACCGCCGCGCGGGCCGTCTTCGACCTGGAGCCGATCTGGGCCGAGATCGAGGACCTGGACAACAAGGTCCCGGCCCGGGTGCAGACCAAGATGCGGCTGCACTCGCGGCGCCTGGTCGAGCGCGCCACCCGGTGGATGCTCAACAACCGCCGCCAGCCGCTCGACATCGCCGGCACCATCGAGTTCTTCCACGACCGGGTCAACCAGGTCTGGGCGTCGCTGCCCAAGCCGCTCCGCGGCGAGGACCTGACCTGGTTCGAGTCGATCTACGGCGAGCTCGCCGCGGCCGGGGTGCCGGAGGAGCTGGCCACCCGGATCGCCGGCCTCTCCTCGGTCTTCCCGACCCTGGACGTCGCCGAGGTCGCGGACCGCTCCGGCAAGGACGTCGCCGAGGTCGCCGACCTCTACTACGACCTGGGCGACCGGCTCCAGATCTCGCACCTGCTCGACCGCATCATCGAGCTGCCCCGCACCGACCGCTGGTCGTCGATGGCCCGGGCCGCGATCCGCGAGGACCTCTTCGCGGCGCACGCGGCGCTGACCGCCGACATCCTGGCCTGCGGCCCCGAGGGCGCCACCCCGGAGGAGCGGTACACCGCCTGGGCCGAGCTCAACGCGACCCTGCTGAACCGCGCCAAGAGCACCCTCGACGACATAAGGGGTTCGGACAACTACGAGCTGTCCAGCCTCTCGGTCGCGATGCGCGTCATCCGCACCCTGCTGCGCACCGGTTCGATGCGCTGACGGACGGCTGTACCGGAGGGGCCCGCGGGCCCCGCCGCCGGGCCCGTCCCCCAGGGCGGCCCCCCCCCCCCCGGGCCGGCCCGCGGCGGTGGGTTAAAAACAACAGACGCAGCCCACCACGCG
>NZ_JBHUAL010000111.1:0-30284 GCF_042789775.1 Kitasatospora sp. NPDC056800
GCAGGGGGGACCCTGTGGGAGAGTAGGACGCCGCCGAACAATTCTTCAGAAGAACCCCCATCCGGGTCCCGGATGGGGGTTCTTCGCGTTTTCAGACTGTCTCATCGGTCGGTGTCACTTCCTCCACTCACAGGTGGTCCTAGGTCTACCTCGGTTTTGGGGTGCCATGGCCAGTGTGGGTGATGGACGGTTCGTGAAGACTGATGGAGGACGATCGGTACCGGCATCAGGAGCTTCCCGTGACAACAGTGAGTCGTACGAGCGGCGCGTCCGTACGTGCTCAGGCCCAGGCGGCCTTCAAGGCCGGCGGTGAGGGGCTGGCGCGGCTCGGTGTGGTGGTGTTGGCCGCGGTGCCGGGAGTGGTGCTGCCGGTGGGCGCGGCGATCTGCTCGGGGGCGGTCACGGCCCGGCTCCTGCAGTCGTACGACCTGGGCGTCTTCCTCTCGCTCCTGGTGGCAGCGACCGTCGGCGCCGTGGTGGCCGCGGCCAGCATCCGCCGTACCGCGAACCGCACCCGCGGCCAGCTGGAGCGCTGGTTCGGCATCCGGCTGCCGATGGTCTACGAGCCCCGGCCGGAGCTGGAGCTGGACGGCCGGGGGCACTGGTGGACGGGCTACACCTACCACCGGTCGCGGACGGTGGCGAAGTACGTCCAGGTGGTCCACTGGGGCCTGCGGGACCGGACCACCCGCGCCGAGCTGCTCTGGCTGCTGGCGAACCCGTTCCTCGTGGTGGCCCTGGCCGGCCCGGTGGCCGTCCTGCTCGGGCTGGGCGTCGCCTACATCCTGGCCGGGCCGGTGCCGGCGGACGGGTTCGGCCCGTTGAGCAGCCGGATGGTGGCCGTCCTGCTGAGCGCCGTGCTCGGGGCCGCCATGATCGTCGCGGGCATACTCGCGGCACCGTACGCGGTGCGGGGGTACGTGGAGGCCGCCCGCCGGGTGCTGGACCAGGACGGCCGGGCGACGAACGCCCAGCTGACCAGGCGGGTGGCCGAGTTGACCGAGACCCGGGCGGACGCGGTCGGCAACCAGGCCGCCGAGCTGCGGAGGATCGAGCGGGACCTGCACGACGGCGCCCAGGCGCGACTGGTCGCGATCGGGATGACGCTGGGCACCATCGAGCACCTGATGGACACCGACCAGGAGGCCGCGCGGGAGCTCCTCGCCGAGGCCCGCCAGTCCTCGGCCCGGGCCCTCCAGGAGCTGCGGGACCTGGTGCGCGGCATCCACCCCCCGGTGCTCGCCGAGCGCGGACTGGGCGACGCCGTCCGGGCGCTGGCGCTGGACAGCGCCCTGCCGACCGAGGTGTGCGTGAGCCTGCCGGACCGGCCGCCGGCGCCGGTGGAGGCCGCCGTGTACTTCAGCATCTGCGAGCTGCTGGCCAACGCGGCCAAGCACTCGGAGGCGGAACAGGTGTGGGTGGACATCCTCTACCGGGCCGGCTTCCTGCGGGTCACGGTGACGGACGACGGGGTGGGGGTGGCGGACCCTTCGCGGGGGACCGGACTGCGCGGTATCGAGAAGCGATTGGGTACCTTCGACGGTGTCCTCTCCATCGACAGCACGTCGGGCGGACCCACCACCATCACCTTGGAGTTGCCGTGCGAGTTGTCCTCGCCGAGGACCTCTACCTCCTTCGCGAAGGCCTGATCCGGCTGCTGGAAGCGCACGGCTTCACCATCGCCGCGGCGGTGGAGACCGGGCCCGAGCTGTTGGACGCGCTGCTGACCCACCGGCCGGACGTGGCCGTGGTTGACGTCCGGTTGCCCCCGACGCTCACCGACGAGGGCCTGCAGGCGGCGCTCAAGGCCCGTCGGGAGATCGCGGGCCTGCCGGTGCTGGTGCTGTCGCAGCACGTCCAGCAGCTCTACGCGCGGGAGTTGCTGGCCGACGGCACCGGGGGGATCGGCTACCTCCTGAAGGACCGGGTGTTCAACGCCGGGCAGTTCATCGACGCGGTCCGCCGGGTGGCGGCGGGCGGTACGGCGATGGACCCGGACGTGATCGCCAAGCTGATGCAGACCACCTCGCGCCGGCCCGGTCCGCTGCTGCGGCTCTCCCCGCGCGAGCGCGAGGTGCTGGAACTGATGGCCGAGGGCTGTTCCAACTCGGCGATCGCCGCCCGCCTCTCGGTGAGCGACGGCGCGGTGGCCAAGCACATCGCCAACATCTTCGGCAAGCTCGAACTCGCCCCCGACGAGGACGCCAACCGCCGGGTGCTGGCGGTGCTGACCTACCTCAACGGCACGGCGGGGCAGACCGGCTGACGATCCAGCGGCGCCTCCGCTCCGACCCCGCGTGGTGCCGGTCGCCGGGGCCCGGGCCGCCGCACTGTGACACCCCAGGCTGTGGGCACGCTAAACACGTGTACGAGTAAACTCCGGTGAGCCGAGCCCGGAGGTTGCCCAGCCGTCCGGCGGCCCGACCAACGGAGTCCGGCGGCCCGACCAAACGGGACCCGGCAGCCGAGGCAGCGTACGGCAGCAGCCGACATCCAGGGGTTGATAGACGTAATGGCACGCCCAACGCTCACCAAGGCCCATCGGGGCCTGCTCGGCCTGGTCGCGGCCGGTGCCTTCATCATCTCGGGCATCGGCTTCGCGGGTTCGTACAACGCGGTGCGCGACCTGGCCGAGCAGAAGGGTTTTGGCGCCTTCTCCTACGCCTTCCCGATCGGTGTGGACGCCGGCATCGTCGTGCTCCTCGCGCTCGACCTGGTGCTGACCTGGCTGCGGATACCCTTCCCGATGCTGCGGCAGACCGCGTGGCTGCTGACCGTCGCCACCATCGCCTTCAACGCGGCCGCCTCCTGGGGCGACCCGCTGGGCATGGGGATGCACGCCGTCATCCCGGTGCTCTTCGTCGTCGTGGTCGAGGCCTCGCGGCACGCGGTCGGCCGGATCGCGGCGATCACCGCGGACCGCCACATGGAGTCGGTCCGGGTGATGCGCTGGCTCCTCTCCCCGGTACCGACCTTCCGGCTCTGGCGGCGGATGAAGCTCTGGGAGCTCCGCTCCTACGACGAGGTCATCCGGCTGGAGCAGAACCGCCTGGTCTACCGGGCGCAGCTGCGCTTCCGGTACGGCCGCGGCTGGCGCCGTTCGGCACCGATCCAGGCGCTGCTGCCGCTCAAGCTCGCCAAGTTCGGCGTGCCGCTGGACCCGGCGCTGCTCGACCGGCTCGACGACGACGGCCGGGCGCGCGACGTCAAGGAGGTGCCGGCGGAGCAGGAGACGCCGGGGGTGGCCCCGCAGGAGAACCGCGTCGCCGCGGCCATCGCCCCGGCCGCCGAGGCCCACGCCCAGCAGCCCCCGCACCCGCAGCAGGCACCGCAGGCCGTCCAGCCGGCCGCCCCGCAGGTCCAGCACGCCCAGCCCGACCAGGTCCAGGGGCAGCCGCAGGCCCAGCCCGAGCAGCCGCAGCAGGCGCCCGCTGCCGTCGCCCCGCTGTCCGCCGAGGTCGCCGCGCCGATGCTCGCGAAGCTGGCCGCCGTCCGGCTGCGGGCCGCCCAGGAGCCGGACGCGGCGGCGGAGGCAGCCCCGCAGCCGCGCGGCGAGGAGCTGAACGTCTGGACCGAGCGCCCGGTCCGCACCACCGGCCACCCGACCGACGCCGCCCCGGGCGGTCGGGTGCCCGGGCAGGCCTCGCCCTGGTTCAAGCCCCCGCGCCCGGTCGCCGAGGAGCCCGCCTCCGCCCCCGCCCCCGCCCCCGCCGCAGCCGTCGCCCCGGGCCCGGCCCCCGAGCCCGCGCCCGGTCCGCAGGCCCAGCACCCGGTCGGCCCGCAGCAGCGGTCCGAGCAGTTCGATCAGCCCGAGCAGCCCGCCGAGTTCGCACGGCCCACCGGGCTCGCGCAGCCGGTCCCGGCCGCCGAGTCGGCCCGCGCCGAGCAGTCCGCGTTCTCCCCGGCGCCCGCGCGCCTCGACCCGGACGTCGCCTACGCGGCGCTCGTCTCGTACATGGACGCCCACAGCCACCAGCCCGACCCCCAGCGCCTCGCCGACTGGCTGACCAGGGAGTACGGCGTCACCGGCAAGGGACCGGACGGCTCGGTCCACCCCAAGGAGGTCGCCGACCTCTACCCGGAGCTGAACGAGCGCTACGCCGCGGCCGGGCGGGACTGACCGCCGCCGCCACCGTCCAGGGCTCGGGCGGCCATTGACGCCCGAGCCCGCCGGAGCTACCTTCGCCTCAACAAACTGTTGAAGCGCTGGTTCGGCATGGGGAGTGCGGATGACACGGGTCGGGGTCGACGGAAACGGGCCGACGGACGGGGCCTCCTTCTCCACCGGGGCCCGCGCCGCCGTGGAGGCGCTGCTCGCCCCGGTCGACGCCGATCTGGCGCGCCGTTACCCGGGTGAGCCCGGGACCAGGCAGCCGGTGCACACCGTCTACGTCCCGGCCGACGCCTTCGGCGCCGACACCGTGCGGGAGTGGGGCCGCCGGGCCCTGGAGGCCTTCGACCGCCACGCCGCCATCCCCGCCGAACTGGCCCGGGCCCTCGGCGTCTCGGACGACGAGCTGCTCGCCGACGTGCACGCCCGGGTCCGCGCCAAGCTGCAGCGCGAGCCGGTCGAGGACCTGCGGATCGACTTCGAGGACGGGTACGGACCCCGCCCCGACGCCGAGGAGGACGCGGCCGCCGTCCGCGCCGCCGAGCTGGTCGCCGCGGCGGTGGCCGAGGGCGGCGCCCCGCCGTACCTCGGCATCCGGACCAAGTGCATGGAGGCCGCCGTCCGGGCCCGCGGCATCCGCACCCTGGAGCTGTTCCTGGCCACCCTGCTGGCCAACGGCGGGCTCCCGGAAGGCCTGGTCCTGACCCTGCCCAAGGTGACCTACGCCGAGCAGGTCACCGCGCTGGTCCGGCTGCTGGAGGACTTCGAGGGCCGGGCCGGGCTGCCCGCCGGCCGGATCGGCTTCGAGATCCAGATCGAGACCACCCAGGCGATCCTCGGCCCGGACGGCCGGGCCACCGTCGCCCGGATGATCGAGGCCGCCGAGGGGCGCGCCACCGGCCTGCACTACGGCACCTTCGACTACAGCGCCGCCTGCGGCGTCAGCGCGGCCCACCAGAGCATGGACCACCCGGTCGCCGACCACGCCAAGGCGGTCATGCAGGTGGCGGCCGCGGGCACCGGGGTGCGGCTCTCCGACGGTTCGACCAACGTCGTCCCGACCGGCTCCACCGAACAGGTGCACGCCGCCTGGAAGCTCCACCACGGACTGGTCCGCCGCTCGCTGGCCCGCGCCTACCACCAGGGCTGGGACATGCACCCGGCACACCTGCCCACCCGCTACGTCGCCGTCTACTCCTTCTACCGCGAGGGCCTGGCGGCCGCCGCCGCGCGGCTGGCCGCGTACGTCGCCAAGGCGGGCGGCGACGTGATGGACGAGCCGGCCACCGCCCGGGCGCTGAGCGGTTACCTGCTGCGCGGACTGGACTGCGGCGCCGTCGACCTCACCGAGGTCACCGCGCTGACCGGCCTGGACCGCGGGCGGCTGAACGCCCTGGCCGGCCGCTGACCCGGCCGCGTCCGACAGTCGGGTCCCGGCCGTCGATCCTCCGGCTCGGCCGGCTCCCGGCCCCCGGCCGTTGATCCCTCCCGTCGTGCGCCAACTAGGCTGGCGGTGCCGCCCCGGTGTCCCGGGGCGCGCGCCGTCAGCCTTCACCGTCCTCGGGAGGACCCCCGCGCCATGTCCGCCACGCCGGAGCCCACCGCCAGGCCGTACCTCACCATCCGGCGGGCCGGCAGCCACGAGACCGAGATCAAGAAGTCCCGGTTCATCTGCCACCTCGCCCGGGTCACCGACGAGGAGGGGGCACAGGCCTTCATCGCGGGCATCCGCAAGCAGTACTGGGACGCCCGGCACAACTGCACCGCCTTCGTGGTCGGCGACGAGCAGCGCCGCGAGCGCTCCAGCGACGACGGCGAACCCGGCGGCACGGCCGGGGTGCCGATGCTGGAGGTGCTGCGCCGACGCGGGCTGACCGACACGGTCGCCGTGGTCACCCGGTACTTCGGCGGGATCAAGCTCGGCGCGGGCGGCCTGGTGCGGGCGTACGGGAACGCGGTGTCGGAGGCGGTGGACGAGGTCGGCCTGCTGGAGCGCCGCCCGGTCGCGCTGCTCGCGGTGACGGTGGACCACGTCCGGGCCGGGCGGGTGGAGAACGACCTGCGGGCGGCCGGGTACACGGTGAGCGACCTGGCCTACGAGGCCGCCGGGGTGCGGATCGAGGTGGGGGTGCCGGAGCCGGACGTGGCGGACTTCCACACCTGGCTGGCCGAGGCGACCGGCGGTACCGCGGTGGCGGTCCCGGCCGGCCGCACGTACGTCGAGGTGCCGGTCTGACCCGAGGTGCCGCTCTGGTCGCCGGGGCGGGGGGTAGCTCCTGGGTCCCGGGGGTCGGACGATCCGTCGGACGGCCCGTGACCGGCCGTTTCCCGTAGCCCAGGCCCCGCGCCACGCGGAAGACCGCTTGAGCAGATTCACCCGAACGTAGTGTCGTAGCCCGGAGTTGGAACTTCCGCTCCGGGCCGTGGCGTTTCCTGGGCAAGGCTCCGGCAGAACCGGACGAAACCATCGATGGAGGACACAGGACCCCACCCCGCACCACGGAGGTATGCGCATGACCTCGGATCGATCGACCTCGAATTCCCAGTCCGCGACGAACCCGACCTCGAACCGCCCCACGAGCCACCCGACGAGCCGTCCGACCTCGAACCATCCGATCGCGAACCGCCCCGCCCCGAACCGCGTCCGCTCGCACGCCGCCGCCGACCTGCCCGGTCCCCGCGGCCCCGCGACGCCCTACCGGATGACGGTCACCACGGCCCTCTCACACGCCGAGGCCGTCGCCCTGGCCGACGAACAACTGGCCTGCTGGCTGAAGCAGGAGGGCTTCGAGGAGCCCCCGCCGGCCCACCGCGCCCCCGCCGAGCAGGGCACCGAGCCGGCTCCCACCGCCGAGCGCCTCCGCCTGGGCGAGCGCGTCCTGCTCGACCGCGACCAGGGTCCGCTGCGCGGCGGCCCGGGCGCCGGGCGGTACGACCGCCGCCGCCTGCGCACCCCGGCCCCGCACGGCACCCAGCAGCTCACCCTCACCGTGGCCACCGGTTCCGACGGCCCTACCTGGGTCCGGCTGGAGGCCGAGACCCACAGCACCGGCAGCGGTGTGCGCACCCCGTGCCGGGTGCCGGTGCCCGAACTCGCCCGCACGCTCCTCCCGCTGCTCGACGCCACCGACGGCCCGACCGCCGTCCACTCCGGCCCCCGGGTGATCACGGCCGACGAGGTCGACGCCCTGATCGACGAGCTGTGCGACCCCGAGCGCAGGCTGCCCACCGTGGTGGCCAGCGTCCCGGTGAACCTGCCGCTCGACAGCTGGGTGCGGGACGTGGTGGCCCCGCTCTGCCAGCAGCTGCCCGGCCTCGCCACCGCCTACGTGCTGGACCCCGGCGCCCGCACCGGGTTCAACGTCGCGCTGGAGTACCACACCGTCTACGGCGGGGCGGTGCGCACCTACCTGCCCGAGGTCGACCCGGCCTCCCGGCAGGACAGCGCCCGACATCCGGTACTTGCCCGGGGCCGAATAGAAGAGGACCTGCGCCGCGCCGCCGGGCTGCTCGCCCGCGAGCCGCGCCGCCTGGCCGCGGAGCAGCCGCTGCCACCGCCGCTGGCGGCCGTCCCGGTGCTGCGCGTCCCGCCGCCGCAGCTCCGCCGGGACGCGCAGCAGACCGGGGAGCAGGCCGTGGCACACGCCGCGGAGCAGGCCGTCGGTCAGGTGGCCGAGGAGACCGTCGAGGGGGCGCCCGCGGGCACCGTCGAGCAGGTCGTCGAACGGACCTCCGGCCCGGCCGCCCCGTACCAGGGCGTGGAGCTGGCCGCGCTCGCCCGGGAGGAGCAACAGGACCGCGCCGAGCAGCAGGCCAGGGCCGACGAGCTGGAGCGGGTCCGGCACACCCTGCGCGTGGAGCGCCGCGAACACCGGGAACGCGGCCAGGGCCGGGAGGGGCGCGACGGCCGGGACGTCCGGGAGGGCCGTCTCCGCTCCGGAGCCCGTGCTCTGACCGGGCGCCACTGCGTGGCGCCGGGCGGTGGACCGGTCGGCGGGCCGCACTCCGTGGTCCAGCCCCCCGACGGCTGCGGCACGCCCGACACCTTCACCGAACTCATGGCCAGACTGGGCGAGTTCCCGCTGGTGACCTTCACCGGTGACCAGAAGGTCGCGCTCGCCCTGGACGAGCTGCAGTGCGCCGGCGCCGGCTGGGCCCGGCTCGCCTGGGACGGGCTGACGGCACTCCAGGAGTACGCCGAGGCGGCCGTACGCGGTGCGGCCGGCGGGGACTTCAAGCAGTGGTGCGAGCGCACCCCCGAGGGCTGTCACCGCTTCCCGCCCCGCAAGGCGGTCCGCGGGGAGTCCCGGACGGTGTTCAGCCACACCAAGTGGAAGCGCGAGCGGATGCTGCCGGTCCCGGAATGCGTCGACTCCTCCCGGCGCGCGTTCATGGGCGCGCACCTGCGGATCGGCGGCGGCCGCACCGCGCCCCGGCTGCACTACCTGGACGACTGCTCCGGCAGCGGCCGGATCTACGTCGGCTACATCGGCCTGCACCTCACCAACACCCGGACCAACTGAGCGGCTTGGCTGACCGCCGCGCCCGTTCGGGGGACAATGTCCGGCAGGGGCGGGCCCACAGGTTCGCCGATCGCCCCGGGCAGGCGCCGGACGAGCATGGGGGAACGACGACCGATGCAGTACTCAGCAGACGGCCAGTCCGACGGAACCGCCACCGTCCAGTTCCCCCGGCCGGGCTTCCTCGCCTCGGTCTTCCGCGACCTCGGAGCCGAGAACGGCCAGGAGCCGGACGGCGCCGCCGCCGACCGCCCCCGTGGCGGTGCGACCGGTGACGGCCCGTCCGGCGACGGGCCGGCCGGTGACAGACCGACCGACAGCGGACCCACTGGCAACGGGCGCACCGACAACGGCCCCACTGGCAACGGACCGACCGGTGAAGGACCGTCCGAGCCCGGCCCCGGCGAGGCCGACCCGGACGAGGCCGTGGCGGCGCACGCCCGGGCCGCGACCCTGACCCACCACCGCACCCGCGCCGTCCGGGCCGAGCACGACCGGCTGGCCGACCTGCTGCGCCGCGCCGCGCTGCCCGTCTCCGCCATGGACTTCGAGAGCCAGCTGCGCCACTACCAGCCCCGCCCCTACCCGGCCGACGGCCCCGGCGGCGGCGCCGAGGAGGAGTCCGAGCCCCGCTGGCAGGACTTCGCGCCCGCCGAACCGCCCGTGGCCGACCCGGAGGGCGGCCCGTCCCGTCGGCTGCTCGACTCCGGCTACCAGCGCGAGCTGGCCCAGGCCCGGCTCACCCACCAGCGCGCCCTGCGCGAGTGGCGCACCCGCCGGGCCGAGGCCGGCAGCCCGGCCGCCGACGAGTCCCGGCGCGCCCACGAGGCGGCCGAGGAGGCCCGGGCCCGCGCCGTGCGCGAGTACAACGAGAGCCTGGAGGAGTGCCGTCGGGCCTACCGGCTGGCCGAGCCGGCCGCCGTGGAGTCGCTGCTGGAACGGGCGCTGGCCGCCGCCGAGACCGCCACCCAGGACCTGCCCGCCCCGTGCCGGGCGGTCTTCCGCCCGCTCACCCGCACCGCCGTGCTGGACCTCGACCTGCCGCCGCTCGACCTGGTGCCCTCGCTCGCCGGCTACCGGCTCGCCCCGGACGGCGACATCCTCCCGGTGCCGCGCCCGCCCGCGGACCGGGCCACCGACTACCTGCGGCTGGTCGCCCGGCTCGCCCTGCGGGCCCTGCAGGCCGCCGATGCCGTGGACACCGACGAGATACTCGCCGGCGTCGTCCTCAACGGCTGGCTGCGCGATCCCGCCACGGCCGAGCCGCTCTGCCTGGTCAGCGTGGACGCCGACCGCGACGCACTGGCCCGTACCCGGCTGCTGCCGCCGGGCACCCCGTACGAGGAGCGCGACGACGAGGGCGTCTACGCCGACGCCGAGCAGGACGAGGCCCTGGTACGGCTGCGCCAGCTCGGCGCCGCCGTCACCCCGGACCCGTACGACCGGGCCGGTGTCCGGCCCGCCGCCCAGGCCGGGGCCACCGTGCCGGCCGCCGCCGACCTGTCCGCCAACGAGTTCGCCCAGCTGGTGCGGGACCTGCTGACCCGCGGCGGGATCGCGCAGTGGAGCGTCCGGCTGCGCGGCCCGGCCGGGCTGGTCGCCACCGGCGAGGGCGCACCCGGCACCTCGCTGCCCGGCCGCTGGGTGGTGTGGGCCTCCCGGGACACCGGGTCGATCGGCGCCGAGCAGATCGAGACCCTGGCCGAGGCGGTCGGGGAGGAGTCCGCCGAGCGCGGCCTGCGGCTGACCACCGGCCGGTTCACCGAGGAGGTGCTGGACCTCACCGCCGAGGAGGGCCGCCGGCACATCCACCTGATCGACGGCGACGGCGTCCGCGAACTCGCCCACACCCACCTCGGCCTGCCGCTCGCCACCGGTGGCTGACCCGCCGCCCGCTCACCACATCGGCCCTGCTCAGCAGCCTTTGCCCACCGCCCCGTCCCGGCGGGTCGGCCCGTCGCCGGCCTCACCCGAACGGCCCATCCGTCGGGCGCTCCGGCAGGTCCGGGCCGAGGCTGGGGGAACGGCACCCCGGCCCCGGCACCCCCGGGTGATCACCGTCGAACGGGCGTCCGGTACGGTCGGCGGTCGGCCCGGCCACGGGCGGATCCCAGGGGGAGAGGAATGGGCAGAGCGCTCGGCGCACCACCCGGCGAAGGCCCCGGCGACTCGGCCGGACCTGTGAAGGAGCCGAACCGATGACCGCGGTACTGGTCGCCGCCGCGGCGTTCCTGATGACCCTGATCGGCGGTTTCGTCGCCCAGCGCACCCGCGACCGCCGCCACCTGGTGCTCGGCTTCGCCGCCGGACTGATGCTCGGCGTGGTCGCCTTCGACCTGCTGCCCGAGGCGCTCCACCAGGCGCCGGGCGAGGTGCACGGCGTGCCGCAGGCGCTGCTGCTGTTCGCGGCCGGCTTCCTCACCATCCACGTGATCGAGCGCGCCGTCGCGATCCACCGCGGCCACGAGGGCGAGTACGCCGCGCACTCCCACGGCCACCACCACGGGGACGCCCGCTCCGCCGGGCACCAGGGCGTCGGGCTGACCGCCGCACTGGCCCTGGTCGGGCACAGCGTGATGGACGGCTTCGCGATCGGCGCCGCCTTCCAGGCGGGCACCACGGTCGGCACGGTGGTGGCCATCGCCGTGGTCGCGCACGACTTCGCCGACGGCTTCAACACGTACACGATCACCCGCCTGTACGGGAACAACCGGCGGCGGGCGCTGACCCTGCTCGCCGCGGACGCGGTGGCCCCGGTGTCCGGCGCGGCGATCACCCTGGCGTTCACCATCCCGGGGCACCTGCTCGGCCTCTACCTGGGCTTCTTCTCCGGCTTCCTGCTCTACCTGGCGACCTCCGACATCCTCCCCGAGGCGCACAGCCCGCACCCCTCGCGCAGCACCCTGCTCTGCACCGTGGCCGGGGTCGGCTTCATGTGGCTGGTGATCGGCTTCGCCGGCTGAGGCCCGCACCGGTCCTCGCCCTCGGACCGATCGGCCCGGCGGTCGGGCGACCGGCCGCCGCGGCCCTCAGCCCGGAAGCCGCCCCCAGCACTCCCGCATCGAGGCCAGCGCCTCGGTGATGGCCGGCCGCCGGGAGGCCTGGGAGCGCCAGAGCGCGAACACCCGGCGGCCCGGCTCCGGCGCCACCCGGCGGGCCGCCACCCCGGGCGGCAGCGGGCCCCGTCCGAGCCTCGGCACCAGGCCCATCCCCAGACCGGCCGCGACCAGCGCGATCTGCGTCTCGAACTCCCCGACCTGGTAGCGCACGTCCGGCTCCTCGCCGGCCTCGCGCAGGGTGCGGACCAGCCAGTCGTGGCAGATGTTGCCCGGTGGCACGCTGATCCAGCGCTGCCCGCACAGCCGCTCCACCGGCACTGGGTCGAGCGCGGCCAGGTCGTCGTCGGCGGGCAGCAGCAGGTCCACCGGGTCCGTGCCGAGGTCCATCCGGGAGACCCCCTCCTGCACCGGCAGCGGCACGGTCGGCCAGTCCTGCACCAGCGCCAGGTCCACCTCGCCCCGGGCCACCAGCTCGGCCGCCGGGTACGGGTCGCGCTCCAGCAGCCGGACGTCCAGCTCCGGGCAGCGCCGCCGCAGGTCGGCCAGCGCCCCGGGCATCAGTCCGCGGGCACCGGACGGGAACGCGGCCACCAGCAGCCGCCCGACGGCCTGGCCGCGCTGCTCCTCCAGCCGCACCTCGGCCTGCTCCACCAGCCCCAGCACGGTCTGCGCGGTGACGGCCAGCTCGCGCGCCGCGTCGGTCAGCACCACGCCGCGGCCCTGCCGCTCCAGCAGCACCGTCCGGGTCTCCCGCTCCAGCTTGGCGATCTGCTGCGAGACCGCCGAGGGCGTGAAGCCGAGTGCCGCGGCCGCCCCGCCGACCGAGCCGTGCACCGCCACCGCGTGCAGCGCCCGCAGGCGCCCCAGGTCCATCATGCAGTGATACTAAAGCGTCCTCTTCAGAATTCATCGCTGGTGCTGAACGGTCCGGCGCCACCATGCTCGACCCATGACCGCGACAACCGCCGCCGCTCCGAGCGGCCGGAACAGCATGAGCAGTACGGGCAGCACAGGCAGCACGACCGGCACGGGCGGCACCGGCGGCCGGGGCGGCATGAGCCCCCGCCACATCGCCCTGGCCGTCCTGGTGGCCGCCGTCTGGGGCCTCAACTTCGTCCTGATCCACGTCGGCCTGGACAACTTCCCGCCGCTGCTCTTCTGCGCCCTGCGGTTCGCCGTCGTCGCGGTGCCGGCGGTCTTCTTCGTCGGCCCGCCCAAGGTGGCCTGGCGCTGGGTGCTGGCGGTCGGCGTGGTCCTCGGGGTGGTCAAGTTCGGACTGCTCTTCCTCGGCATGCACGCCGGGATGACGGCCGGGCTCTCCTCGCTGGTGCTCCAGGGGCAGGCCGGCTTCACCGCGCTGTTCGCCGCCGTGCTGCTGCGCGAACGCCCCGGCGGGCAGCGGCTGGCGGGCCTGGCGGTCGCCTTCGCCGGCATCGCGCTGAGCGCCTGGGACCAGGGCGCCGGCGGCCCGCTCGGGGCCTTCGCCCTGGTCGTCCTGGCCGCCGTCGCCTGGGGGCTGGCCAACGTGCTGACCCGCAGGGCCGCGCCGCCGGACGCGCTGCGCTGGATGGTCTGGGTCAGCGCCGTCCCGCCGCTGCCGCTGCTGGGCCTGTCCCTGCTGGTCGAGGGCCCCGAGGCGGACCTGCGCGCCCTGCGCGACATCACCCCGGCCGGACTGGGCGCGATCGGCTACGTCGGGCTGGTCTCCACCCTGCTCGGCTTCGTCGCCTGGAGCTTCCTGCTGCGCAGCTACGACGCGACCGCCGTCGCGCCCTACTCGCTGCTGGTGCCGGTGTTCGGGATGTCCTCGGCCTGGCTGCTGCTCGGCGAACGGATCAGCCCGACGGCCGCCGCGGCCGCGCTGCTGGTGATCACCGGGATCGGGATCACCGCGCTGCGTCCCGGTACCGCTAGCGGCGTGGCGGCCCGGCTGCGAGGAAGCGGGCCTCGGCGGAGCGCAGCACCCGCAGCAGCACCTCCTCGTCGGCGGGGCTGACCTCGCCGAAGTACTCCTGGGCCACCTCGTCCCGGACCTGCCCGATCCGCTCCACCGCCGCCCGTCCGGCCTCGGTCAGCAGGATCCGCACCGCCCGCCGGTCGGCCGGGTCGGGGCTGCGCTCGACCAGGCCGGCCTCCTCCAGCGCGTCGACCACGGTGGTCGCCGAGCGCGGGGCGATGTGCAGCTTGTCGGCGAGGTCGCTCAGCCGCATCGCGTGGTCCGGCGTCTCGCAGCCGGGCACGTGGGCGAGCGTGCGCAGGGCCCGGGCCTGGCCGGGGGTGATGCCGTACGGCTCCAGCCGCCAGCCGGTCTGACGGCGGATCCGCTTGATCGCCCTGGTCATCGCGTCGGCCAGCTCGGCGGCGGTGCCCGGGGTGCCGGGCCGGGGGCCGGGGGAGGGGTCCGCCGGTTCGTCGGTCGGCGTGGTGGTCATCGGCGGTCTCCTCGGCTGGCGTCCGCCCAAGGGTAGCCGTCGGTCCGGGGCCGGTGGCGGGCGACGGAAGACGATCGCGGAAATATGTTGAGCTTGGCTCAGTATCTGGGTTAGCGTTGCTCCCAAGTGAGGGAACCCTAAGTTCCCGTCCCCGACCAATGGAGGGCCCATGCCCCGCTCCGAAGCCCGCGTCGCCACCGACCGCCCGGGCCGTTACGCCAAGCAGCTCACCGCCCACATGGGGCGCAAGATCGAGGCCGTCTACTCCGAGGAGACCGGCCGCGGCACGATGGTCTTCGGCGCCGGCACCGCCACCCTGGAGGCCCAGCCGGACGCGCTGCTGCTCACCGTCGAGGGCGAGCGCGACAAGCTGCCCGGCCTGGAGGATGTCGTCGGCCGCCACCTGGTCCGCTTCGGCGCCCGCGACGAACTCGTCATCGAGTGGCACCGGGACAACGGCGAGCCCGGCCTGGTTCACCGCAACGAGGACCCCGAGGCCTGACCGCCCCCGGCACCCGGCCCGGGCAGCCACCGGGCCAGCGGCCACAGCACCAGGACGGCCAGGCACCAACTCGCCACCACGTCCAACAGCCAGTGGAAGTCGCTCCACACCAGCCCCGCGCCCACCCCGAGCGACAGCAGCGCCGCACCCGCCGCCAGCCCCCGGGCGGCGCGCGGCCCCGCCACCCGGGCCAGCAGCAGCGCCGCCACCCCGTACGAGATCGCCGCGGTCGCGGTGTGCCCGGACGGGTACCAGCCCCACTGGCCCGCCGTCAGCGGCTCCCCGAGCGGACCGGGCCTGGCGAAGGCCGACTTCGCCGGGACCACCAGCAGCGGGATCAGCACCGAGGTCAGCGCCGCCACCGGCAGCGGCAGCCACCAGCGCCCGGCCCCGGCCCGGCGCCCCCGCCAGGTGGCCAACGCGCCGGCCAGCAGCAGCACCGGGACCGCCGGGACGCCGCCGCCCAGGTCCGACAGGAAGTGGCCGAGCCGGTCGAGCAGCGCGTCCGGGACGTCCCGGTGGGCCGTACGGACGGCCCGGCGGACCGAACGGTCCACGCCGAGCAGCGGCCCCTCCACCGCGACCTGCCAGGACACCACCACCAGCAGCACCGCCGCCGTCACCGGGACGGCCACCGACCGGGCCACCCGGCCCAGGACGACGGACAGCCGCCCCGGAGCAGGGGGGAGAGCTCCGGGGCGGCCCTGATGATCGCCGTTCCGTGCGCCCCGGGGGGTGTGGGTCGGACGGTCGGTCGATCGGCCTTCGGTGTGCGCCGGCCCTCCCGGGCCGACCTGGTCGTCCTCGTTCGGCACCCGCGGAACCGGCCCCGGAGGGGGCCCCGCGGACGGCCGCGCCCATGGCTGAGGCTCGCTGTCCATCTGCGATGACACTACGTCAACAGCCCTTCCGCGCCGAGCGCCTTCAGCGATTCCGCACACCATCTTCACCCTGCGCGGGGCAACCTCGGAGGCGCCCCGTCGATCATGCCCCGGCCGCCCGCGCGACGCGCCCGGACAACCGAACGGCCCGTGCGGACCAGAGGTCCCCACGGGCCGTTCAGCGCTGTCCGGACAACCCTCCGGAAGGGGGTTCACGACCTGACGGGCGACACCGCTCAGAGAGCGGCGAACGCGCCCTCCAGGATGTCCAGGCCCTCGTTCAGCAGGTGCTCCGGCATGACCAGCGGCGGCAGGAAGCGCAGCACGTTGCCGTAGGTGCCGGCGGTCAGCACGACCAGGCCCTCCGCGTGGCACGCCTTGGCGATGGCCGCGGTGACCTCCGCGTTCGGCTCCTTGCCACCCGGCTTCACCAGCTCGACGGCGATCATCGCGCCGCGGCCGCGGACCTCGCCGATGATCTCGTACTTCTCCTGCATGGCCCGCAGGCGGCCCAGCATGATCTCGCCGATCCGCTGCGCCTTGCCGTTGAGGTCCTGCTCCTTCATGGTCTCGATGGCACCCAGCGCGGCGGCACACGCCACCGGGTTGCCGCCGTAGGTGCCACCCAGACCACCGGTCTGCGCGGCGTCCATGATCTCGGCGCGGCCGGTCAGCGCGGACAGCGGCAGACCGCCGGCGATGCCCTTGGCGGTGGTGATCAGGTCCGGGACGATGCCCTCGTCCTCGCACGCGAACCACTGGCCGGTGCGGCAGAAGCCGGTCTGGATCTCGTCCGCGACGAACACGATGCCGTTCGCCTTCGCGAACTCCACGATCGCCGGCAGGAAGCCCTTGGCCGGCTCGATGAAGCCGCCCTCGCCCTGGATCGGCTCGATGATGATCGCGGCGACGTTCTCGGCACCGATCTGCTTGTTGATGGTGTCGATCGCCTGGGCGGCGGCCTCGGCGGCGGCGTTCTCCGCACCCGTCAGCCAGCGGTACGGGTAGGCGACCGGCACCCGGTAGACCTCGGGGGCGAACGGACCGAAGCCCTGCTTGTACGGCATGTTCTTCGCCGTCAGCGCCAGGGTCAGGTTGGTGCGGCCGTGGTAGCCGTGGTCGAACACCACGATGGCCTGGCGCTTGGTGTAGGCGCGGGCGATCTTCACCGCGTTCTCGACGGCCTCGGAGCCCGAGTTGAACAGCGCGGTGCGCTTCTCGTGGTCACCCGGGGTCAGCTCGTTCAGCTGCTCGGCGACGGCCACGTAACCCTCGTACGGGGTCACCATGAAACAGGTGTGCGTGAAGCTGGCCAGCTGCTCGGTCGTCCGGGCCACCACGGCCTCGGCGCTGTTGCCGACGTTGGTCACGGCGATGCCGGAACCGAAGTCGATCAGCGAGTTGCCGTCCACGTCCTCCAGCACGCCGCCGTTGGCACGGGACACGTACACCGGCAGGGTGGTGCCGACGCCGGCCGCCACCGCACCCAGCTTGCGGGCGTGCAGCTCCTGCGACTTCGGACCGGGGATCGCGGTGACCAGGCGGCGCTCCTGCGGGAGCGGCGTTGCGGCGCTCATGGGGTATCTCCAGACTTCTCGGCTCGGTGCTTCGCAGGCTACGGCCGCCCTCCCCACCCCGGCACGCGCCACTCGGTAGCAGTGCGCCGTCCGACTTGTCCGGCACGGCCAGCGCGGGTGGCGCGACTACCCGCAGGCCGCGCTCCACTACCCTGAGCGCGGGCGTGTCGCCGGTACGGCGGCATGGGTATGGCGGCACCGACGGCGGTCGGGCCGGGCGGGCGGGCGAGGGAGCGGGACCGTACATGGCACAGGACGGGGCACACCACCACGGCGAGCGCACCACCACCAGACCCCCGACCCCCCTGCCCCACCAACGGCCCGCGGCGGGCACCTCCTCCTTCGACCTCGCGACCTGGGCCTGCGCCCCGCGCCCCGACGCCGACCCGGGCGTCTACCGGCTCGGCTACCGCCGCGTCGACCCGGAGCGCGCGGAGGCGGCCAAGGTCGCGACCTGGCCGCTGCTGCTGCGGGCGGGGCTGAACGCGGTGGTGGCGTGGTTCGCCTTTGTCTACGGCACACAACTGGTGCTTCACCTGATCGTGATCACCGTCTGGGTCGAACACCCCAGCGAGACCCTTGTGACCGTCGTCGGGCTGTCGGTGAACGTGCTGGTGGCCGCAGCCGTCATCAAGATCTTCGGCCGGATGGGCCGCTGGCCCGAGGTGTGGCGCCGTTACGTCGCGCCGCTGCTGTCGCGCACGGTGACGGAGGAGCAGCCCGTCGAGGAGGACGTCCCGGGGGCGGTCGAGGCCGTGCGCGGGCAGGACCCGTGGGACGGGCTGCGCCGGGGCGGTGCGGCCGAGGCGGCCGTCCGGCTGGAGGGCGAGGCCGTGGGGGACGTCGACTACGTGCGGATCCGGCGCGCCTGGGAGTCCGCGCACGCGGACCCGGTGTTCGTGCCCGCCTTCACCGAGCAGGTGGCCAGCCGCGGCGCGGCGGCCTTCGCCCATCCCTCCGAGGCGCGCGAGCTGCCCGGCCGTGCCGAGCGGCACGATCTGCTGCTCGGCCAGGTCCGGCTCGGTACGGCGCAGGACGTCCCGAAGAATCCGCTGGGCCACCGGGCGGCCGGTTTCGCGCTGGACCCGGCGGTGCTGGGCACCTCGCTGCTGGCGGTGGGTCCGGCGGGGACGGGGAAGACGGCGCGGCTGGCCCGGCCGGTGGCCGAGGCGCTGTGCCTGCAGGCGCTGTCCGGTACGGCCTGTGCGGTGGTGGTCGGGGCGGCGGACGCCGACCTCGGCCCGGATTCCTGGTACGACGTGGTGATCGCGCCCGGCGACCCGTCCTCGCTGTACGGGCTGGACCTCTACGGCGCCGCGCGGGACCCGGACGAGGCGGCCGCCCGGTTGGCCGAGGCGCTGCTGCCGGACGAGCTGACGGCCCGCGCGGAGCATGCCCGTACCGCGCTGCAGCAGGTGGTGGGCCCGTTCCACGCGGCGTACGGCCGCTATCCGGGGGTGCGGGAGCTGCGGGCGCTGTTGGCGGGTGAGCCGGACGTGCTGGCGGCGCTGGTGAAGGCGCTCGGCGTGGCGGGCCGACTCGCCGTCCACGAGCGGGACCTGGAGTACCGGGAGCGGCAGCGCGACCGGGCGGACGACCCCGGGGCGCTGCTGGCGGACCGGTTGGCGCTGCTGGAGCGGCCCGCCTTCGAGGGCGCTTTCGCGACCGACGGCACGGGTCGGCCGCCGTTCGCGATGCGGGTGCTGGACCACCCGCTGCGGGTGCGGGTGAAGCTGCCGGAGCGGAGCCACCCGGAGGCGGCGCGGATGCTGTCCCGGCTGGTGGTGGGGCAGTTCGTGCAGGCGGCGGGGGCCCGCGAGGACCGTTCGCTGTTCGCGGGCCTGGTGGTGGACGACGCCTCGGCGGCGCTGGACGCCGCCGCCGTGCGCGGGTTGCAGCGGATGCGCGGGGCGAACGCGGGCGCGGTGCTGCTGCTGCGGACGCTGGTGGACCTGCCCGAGGCGTTGCGGGCGCCGCTGTTCGGCGCGGTCGGCTGTCGGATGGCGTTCCCGGGGATCGCGCCGTGGGACGGGAAGCTGTTCTCGGAGGCCTGGGGGACGCACCTGGTGCAGGAGACCGCGGTCACCCACACCCCCGACACCTCCGGTGGGGTGATACGGCGGGCGGGGCGGGTCGGGCGGAAGGCGCTGTCGGGGACGACGGCGCAGACGGAGTCGGTGACGACGCGGGATGTGGAGCGGTTGCGGTGGTCGCCGTCGGATCTGGCGCACGCGTTGCCGGCGGGGCATGCGGTGGTGTCGTTGACGGCGGTGTCGGGGGAGCAGGTTCCGCCGCTGCTGGTGGACCTCAGGGGCTGAGGGCGGGCGGCGGGGGAAGTCGCCTTCGAGGTGGATTCGGCAGTGCGGGTTGTCCGGGGCGTCCATAATGAAGGGGAGAGACCCTCACCAGTCCCACGTCCCTCTCCTCGCCCGGCCGCAACGGCGCGGTCAGGTCGATCCTTCGAAGGTGCCATGCCCCCCACACTCGCCTCCGTCGTCCGCAACACGTCGCTCCATCTGACGGTCCTCGCCGGTGCGGATCACCTGGAGCGGCCGGTCCGCTGGGTGCACACCAGTGAGCTGGACGACCCGACGCCGTTCCTGGAGGGTGGTGAGCTGCTGCTCACCACCGGTATCAAGCTGGGCCGTACGGCGGCGCAGTTGCAGGCGTACGTGCACCGGCTGGCCGACGCGGGGGTGGTCGGGCTGGGGCTCGGGGTGGGGTTGTCGCACACGGAGGTGCCGCAGCCGCTGGTGGACGCGGCGGCGCAGCGCGGGCTGCCGTTGCTGCGGGTGCCGGAGCCGACGCCGTTCATCGCGATCAGCAAGGTGGTGTCGGCGGCGCTGGCCGCGGAGCAGTACGAGGCGGTGACGACCAGCTTCGAGGCGCAGGAGGAGCTGACCCGGGCGGCGCTGGGCAAGGACGGCACGACGGCGGTGGTGCGCCGGCTGGCGGCCCGGCTGGGTGGCTGGGCGGCGCTGTACGACGGGTCGGGCGCGCTGTCGGTGGTGGCGCCGGACTGGGCGGCGCGACGGGCGGGGCGGCTGGCGGCGGAGGTGGACCGGCTGCGTCGGCGTCCGGCGCCGTCGAGTGCGGCGTTGCAGGGGCGCGCGCCGGGGATAGACACGGCGGACGAGGACTACGTGGTGGTCCAGTCGCTGGGGGCGGACCGGCGGGCCCGGGGCTTCCTGGCGGTCGGGACCGAGGACCGGATCACGCCGACCGAGCGGTACGTGCTGAACGCGGCGGTGGCGCTGCTGACCCTCACCCTGGAGCGTTCGCGGGAGCTGCGGCAGGCCGAGGAGCGGATGGGTGCGGCGCTGCTGCGGATGGTGCTGGCCGGTGAGGTGGCGACGGCCCGCCAGGTGGCGGTGGGGCTGTTCGGGGGGCTGCCGGAGGGGACGATACGGGTGCTGGTGGCCGGGGCCGGTCCGGCCAACGCGGATGCCGCGGAGGCGCTCGGGGAGCTGGGCGACCGGGCCGAGCAGGCGGGCGCCCGGGTGGGCGAGAAGCTGCTGGTGGCGCGGGAGGACGGTGCGCACGGGCCGCGGCTGATGGTGCTGGCGCTGGACAACGGCGCGGTGCACCGGGCCTGTCTGGGCGCGGTGGAGGAGCACGAGGGCCTGTCGCTGGGCGTCTCGGCGCCGGCCGCGCTGGAGGAGGCGGGGACGGCGAACGCGCAGGCGGAGCGGGCGCTGGCGGTGGCGCTGCGCGGTGGCCGCCGGTCGGTGGACCACGAGGAGGTCGGCGCGGGGTCGCTGCTGCCGCTGCTCGGCGAGGACGCGGTGACGGCCTTCGCGGAGGGGCTGCTGCGGCCGTTGCGGGAGCACGACCGGACGGCCCGCGGGGATCTGGTGGCCTCGTTGCGGGCGTGGCTGTCGCGGCACGGCCAGTGGGACGCGGCGGCGGCGGACCTGGGTGTGCACCGGCACACGCTGCGCTACCGGATGCGCCGGGTCGAGGAGCTGTTGGGCCGGTCGCTGGACGACACGGACGTGCGGATGGAGCTGTGGCTGGCGCTGCGCTCCGGCGAGGAGTGAGGCGCCGGCGGGGCGTGGGGTTCCGGCGGCCCGCGGGGCGCCGGTAGGACGCGGTGGAGTGGCCCCGGGGGCGAACGCTCCTAGTCGGCCAATCCGGTCGGCGCGCCGCCGCGCCTACCCTCAAAACCGGGTCCCACGTCCGTGGGCCGTAGGACAGACGAGGAGAGGGCCGGTACCACGGTGACCACCACGTACGATTTCTGGCTCGCCGGCCGCCGGGCGAGCGGTGACGCCGACTTCGAGGTGCACAACAGCTGGGACGGCCGTCTGGTCGGCAAGGTGAGCATCCCGACCGAGGCGCAGGTCGAGGAGGCGCTGGACGCCGCCGTGGCCGCGCTGCCGGTGTTCGCCGCCACCCCGGCGCACCAGCGTGCCGCCGCCCTGGACCACGTGGCCAAGCGGCTGACCGAGCGCACCGAGGAGCTCGCCCAGCTGGTCAGTGCCGAGAACGGCAAGCCGATCAAGTGGGCCCGCGGTGAGATCGGCCGCGCGGTGTCGGTCTTCCGCTGGGCCGCCGAGGAGGCGCGCCGCACCAACGGCGAGACCATGCGGCTGGACACCGACCCGGGCGGCGTGGGCCGTTTCGCGGTGGTGCGCCGTTTCCCGCGCGGTGTGGTGCTGGGGATCGCCCCGTTCAACTTCCCGCTGAACCTGGTCGCCCACAAGGTCGCCCCGGCGATCGCGGTCGGCGCCCCGATCATCCTGAAGCCGGCTCCGTCGACCCCGCTGTCGGCGATGGTGCTGGGCGAGATCCTGGCCGAGACCGACCTGCCGGTCGGCTCCTGGTCGATCCTGACCGTGCCGAACGACCGGATGCCGGCCCTGGTGCAGGACGAGCGCCTGCCGGTGATCTCGTTCACCGGTTCGGACAAGGTCGGCTACCAGATCATGGACTCGGTGCCGCGCAAGCACTGCACCCTGGAGCTCGGCGGCAACGCCGCGGCCGTGGTGCTCGCCGACTGGTCCTCGGAGGCCGACCTGGACTGGGCGGCCACCCGGATCGCGATGTTCGCGAACTACCAGGGCGGCCAGTCCTGCATCTCGGTGCAGCGGGTGATCGCCGACGCCTCGGTGTACGACGCGCTGGCGGAGAAGGTCGTCGCCAAGGTCAGGGCGCAGGTCACCGGTGACCCGGCCGACGACGCGACCGACGTCGGCCCGCTGATCGACGAGAACGCCGCGAAGCGCGTCGAGTCCTGGGTCGAGGACGCGGTCGCCAAGGGCGCCAAGGTGCTCACCGGCGGCACCCGTGAGGGTGCGACCTACGCCCCGACCGTGCTGGCCGACCTGCCCGGTGACGCGATCCTGGCCAAGGCCGAGGTGTTCGGCCCGGTGCTGTCGCTGCACAGGGTGGACGGCGTGGACGAGGCCTTCGCGGCCGTCAACGACTCGGCGTTCGGTCTCCAGGCGGGCGTGTTCACCCACGACCTGCAGACCGCCTTCCGCGCCCACCGGGAGCTGGAGGTCGGCGGTGTGATCATCGGCGACGCGCCGTCCTACCGTGCCGACCAGATGCCGTACGGCGGTGTCAAGGACTCCGGTGTCGGCCGTGAGGGCGTCAAGTACGCGATGGACGACTACACCGTCGAGAAGGTCATGGTCCTGACCGGTCTCGACCTCTGAGACCTCTGAGACTCAGAGACCTCTGAGATCGCCGGGGCCGTGAGGCCCCTGGCCGACGCGGTGTCGTCGTAGGCGGGAGGGCCCGGTTCGCCGAACCGGGCCCTCTTCGCGTTCGCGCCCCGGCGCGGGCTCAGCCGTCGTGTCCGGCGGCCGCCGCGACCGCCTCCTCGACGGTGGCGTTCCCGGCGACCAGCTCCAGGGTCAGCCCGGCGGTGCCCGGTTCGCGCAGCAGGGCGGCCAGGACGGCGGCGACGTCGGCCCGGTCCACCGCGCCGCGGTCGACGGAGGGGGCGAGCCGGACCAGGCCGGTGCCGGGGCCGTCGGTGAGCCGTCCGGGGCGCAGCACCGTCCAGTCCAGCGCGGTGCGGGCCCGGACGGCGTCGTCGGCGGCGCCCTTGGCCCGCAGGTAGGTCTCGAAGACCTCGTCGGCGGGGAAATGGGCCTGGGCGTCGGCGGCCATCGCCGAGACCATCAGGTACCGGCGGACCCCGGCGAGTTCGGCGGCGTCGGCGAGCAGCACGGCGGCGTCCCGGTCGACGGTGTTCTTGCGGGCGGCGCCGCTGCCCGGTCCGGCGCCGGCGGCGAAGACCACCGCGTCGGCGCCGGTGAGCAGTGCGGCGAGCCGGGTGGCGGTGGCGGCCTCCAGGTCGAGCAGCAGCGGCTCGGCGCCGGCGTCGACGAGGTCCTGGGCCTGTTCGGGGCGGCGGATGATCCCGGCGGGGCGCTCGCCGCGGGCGGCGAGCAGCCGTTCCAGGTGGAGCGCGATCTGTCCGTGGCCCCCGGCGATGACGGTACGCATGGTCCGACGGTAGTCCGAAGGGTCGGAAGTCGTCCTGGGGAGTGCCGCGAACAGGACACAATGGGCGCATGACTTCGCTCGCCCACCCGCAGCTGCGTTTCACGCCCACCGTGGCGGACCCCTCCGGCCCCCGGGAGCTGGTGATCCTGGGTTCCACCGGGTCGATCGGCACCCAGGCCATCGACGTGGTGCTCCGCAACCCGGACCGTTTCCGGGTGGTCGCCCTGTCGGCGGCGGGCGGTCGGGTGGACCTGCTGGCCGAGCAGGCGGTGCGGCTGGGCGTGCACACCGTGGCGGTGGCCGATCCGGCGGCCGTTCCGGCGCTGCGCGAGGCGCTGGCCGCGAAGGCGGCGGGCGGTGCGCTGCCGACCGTGCTGGCGGGCCCGGACGCGGCGACCGAGCTGGCCGCCCTGGAGTGCCACTCGGTGCTGAACGGCATCACGGGGTCGATCGGCCTGCGGCCGACGCTGGCCGCGCTGAAGGCGGGCCGGGTGCTGGTGCTGGCCAACAAGGAGTCGCTGATCGTCGGCGGTCCGCTGGTGAAGGCGGTGGCGAAGCCGGGCCAGATCGTGCCGGTGGACTCCGAGCACGCGGCGCTGTTCCAGGCGCTGGCCGGCGGTACCCGGGCCGAGGTGCGCAAGCTGGTGGTCACCGCGAGCGGCGGCCCGTTCCGCAACCGCACCCGTGAGCAGCTGGCCGGGGTGACCCCGCAGGACGCGCTGGCGCACCCGACCTGGGCGATGGGCCCGGTCGTCACGATCAACTCGGCCACCCTGGTGAACAAGGGCCTGGAGGTGATCGAGGCGCACCTGCTGTACGACGTGCCGTTCGACCGGATCGAGGTCGTGGTCCACCCGCAGTCGGTGGTGCATTCGATGGTGGAGTTCACCGACGGTTCGACCCTGGCGCAGGCCAGCCCGCCGGACATGCGGATGCCGATCGCGCTGGGCCTGGGCTGGCCGGACCGGGTGCCGGACGCGGCCCCCGCCTGTGACTGGACCAGGGCCGCCACCTGGGAGTTCTTCCCGCTGGACGACGAGGCCTTCCCGGCGGTCGAGCTGGCCCGTGAGGTGGGCACCCTGGGCGGTACCAACCCGGCGGTGTTCAACGCGGCCAACGAGGAGTGTGTGGAGGCGTTCCTGAAGGGCCGCCTCGCTTTCACCGGAATCGTGGACACTGTTGCCAAGGTCGTGGCCGAGCACGGTCAGCGGGACGGCGCTCCGGCGGCGGGAACTTCCCTGACGGTCGAGGACGTCCTGCACGCGGAGGACTGGGCGCGCGCCCGGGCCCGCGAGCTGGCGGCCGGCTGACGGTCGACCGACGACCCCGATTGCGGTAGGACGAGACGATGAGCGGAGCGGCATGACGGAGGACCAGCGGTGGCAACGGTTTTGACGGTGGTCGGCATCCTGGTCTTCGTCATCGGGCTGCTCGTCTCGATCGCCTGGCACGAACTCGGCCACCTCTCCACGGCCAAGCTGTTCGGCATCCGGGTGCCCCAGTACATGGTCGGCTTCGGCCCGACCCTCTGGTCGCGCCGGAAGGGCGAGACCGAGTACGGCATCAAGGCGATCCCGTTCGGCGGGTACATCCGGATGATCGGGATGTTCCCGCCGGGCGAGGACGGCCGGATCACCAAGCGCAGCAGTTCGCCCTGGCGCACCATGATCGAGGACGCCCGCGAGGCCTCCTACGAGGAGCTCCAGGAGGGTGACGAGAGCCGGCTCTTCTACACCCGCAAGCCGTGGAAGCGCATGATCGTGATGTTCGCCGGGCCGTTCATGAACCTGGTCCTGGCGTTCGGGCTCTTCCTGACCGTCATGATGGGCTTCGGCGTCTCGATGACGGTGCCGACCATCGGCTCGGTCGCCCAGTGCGTGGTCAAGGCGGGCCAGCCCACCGACACCTGCCCCGCCGACGCGCCCAAGACCCCGGCCAACGAGGTGGGGCTGCGCCAGGGCGACAAGGTGCTCTCCTTCGACGGCGACCGGATCCGCGACTACGACCAGCTCCAGGCGGACATCCGGAAGTCGGCCGGCAAGCAGGTGGCGATCGTCGTGGAGCGCGGTGGCGAGCGGCTCACCTTCACGCCCACCATCGCCGTCAACGACGTGCAGAAGTACGACGGCAAGGGCGTGCCGCTGAAGGGCCAGACCGTGCAGGCCGGGTTCCTCGGGTTCACCCCGAAGAGCGAAACCGTCCAGCTCGGCTTCGGGCAGTCGGTGGACCGGATGTACGACATGGCCGAGAACGGGGTGAAGTCGCTGGCCGCCCTGCCGGGCAAGATCCCCGGGCTGTGGAACGCCGTCGTCGGCGACGCCCCGCGCGACCCGGACTCCCCGGTCGGCATGGTCGGCGCGGCCCGAGTCAGCGGCGAGGTCTTCTCGCTCGACCTGCCCGCCACCCAGCGGATCGCGTTCTTCGTGAACCTGCTGGCCGGCATCAACCTGTCGCTCTTCCTCTTCAACATGCTGCCGCTGCTCCCGCTGGACGGCGGGCACATCGCCGGCGCGGCCTGGGAGGCGGTCCGGCGCCGCTTCGCACAGCTGTTCAGGCGGCCCGACCCGGGCCCGTTCGACGTCGCCAGGCTGATGCCGGTGGCGTACGTGGTGGCCAGCATCTTCATCGGCTTCACGCTCCTGGTGATGGTCGCCGACCTGGTGAACCCGGTGAAGATCAGTTAGGGCGTTCGGGTACCACGGGTGTGCTGGGCGCCGTTGCGGTGCCGTACCGTGGAGGCCGGGTGCGCGATCGTCAGCGCGCCCGGCCTCGGCCGTGTCACGGCCGGGCGGTCGACCACACCTCAACCCCGGGGAACCCTGCGCACATGACCGCGATCTCGCTCGGTATTCCGTCCCTGCCGCTCAAGCCGCTGGCCAAGCGCCGCTACTCCCGGCAGATCATGGTCGGCAACGTGCCGGTCGGCGGCGACGCCCCGGTCTCGGTGCAGTCGATGACCACCACGGTCACCTCCGACATCAACGCCACGCTGCAGCAGATCGCCCAGCTCACCGCGTCCGGCTGCCAGATCGTCCGGGTCGCCGTGCCCACGCAGGACGACGCCGACGCGCTGCCGATCATCGCCAAGAAGTCGCAGATCCCGGTCATCGCGGACATCCACTTCCAGCCCAAGTACGTCTTCGCCGCGATCGACGCCGGCTGCGCCGCGGTGCGCGTGAACCCGGGCAACATCAAGCAGTTCGACGACAAGGTCGGCGAGATCGCCAAGGCCGCCAAGGACGCGGGCGTGCCGATCCGGATCGGCGTCAACGCCGGTTCGCTGGACAAGCGCCTGCTGGAGAAGTACGGCCGGGCCACCCCGGAGGCGCTGGTCGAGTCGGCGCTGTGGGAGTGCTCGCTGTTCGAGGAGCACGACTTCCGCGACATCAAGATCTCGGTCAAGCACAACGACCCGGTCGTGATGATCAACGCCTACCGCCAGCTCGCCGCCGCGTGCGACTACCCGCTGCACCTCGGCGTGACCGAGGCCGGGCCGGCCTTCCAGGGCACCATCAAGTCGGCGGTCGCCTTCGGCGCGCTGCTGGCCGAGGGCATCGGCGACACCATCCGGGTCTCGCTCTCCGCCCCGCCGGCCGAGGAGATCAAGGTCGGCAACCAGATCCTGGAGTCGCTCGGGCTGCGCGAGCGCGGCCTGGAGATCGTCTCCTGCCCGTCCTGCGGGCGCGCCCAGGTGGACGTCTACAAGCTCGCGGAGGAGGTCACCGCCGGGCTGGAGGGCATGGAGGTGCCGCTGCGGGTGGCCGTCATGGGCTGCGTCGTGAACGGCCCGGGCGAGGCCCGCGAGGCCGACCTCGGGGTCGCCTCCGGCAACGGCAAGGGCCAGATCTTCGTCAAGGGCGAGGTCATCAAGACCGTTCCGGAGTCGAAGATCGTCGAGACCCTGATCGAGGAGGCCCTCAAGCTCGCCGAGCAGATGCAGGCGGCGGGTGTCGAGGCGGGGGCGCCGACCGTGGTCGCCGGGGAGTGAGGGGCCGCGGGGGGAGCGGCCCCCGCGCAGCGTGTTTCCGACAGCCGTAGGTTGTCCTGACCGTGCGGGAGCGTCCGCGCGGTGTTTTCCGGAAGCGGGGCCGTCCGTTCGCGGACGGCCCCGCGGCCGTAGCCGGGTGGGGCCACGGAGTAGGGTGCGGCCAGAGTCGTCTCAGTGAGGTGCTGTCCCGATGCTCGATCGCGGTGTGATGCTCCCGAGCTCCTTCCAGGCCGCCCGGGCCCTGGCCACCACCCGCGTGCTGGAGCCGCCGGACCTGCCGGAGGCCCTGGAGATCCTCCACCGCGACCCGGTGGCCAACGCCTTCGTCGCGACCAGGGTCGAGGCCGTCGGGCTGGACCCGTGGCGGCTCGGCGGGGAGATGTGGGGCTGGTACGACGGGGACGGCGTGCTGGGCGCGCTCTGCTACGCCGGGGCGAACCTGGTCCTGGTCGACGCCGGGCCGGAGGCGGTCGCGGCGTTCGCGGAACGGGCCCGCCGCCAGGGGCGGCGCTGCTCCTCGATCGTCGGGCCGGCGGCGGCCACGGCGGCCTTCTGGGCGCTGCTGGAGCGCAGTTGGGGCCCGCCCCGGGACGTCCGGGCGCACCAGCCGCTGATGGCGACCTCGGTGCCGTCGGCGGAGATCGCGCCGGATCCGCTGGTGCGGAGGGTGCGGCGCAACGAGGTCGAGACCCTGATGCCGGCCTGCGTGGCGATGTTCACCGAGGAGGTGGGGGTGTCGCCGCTCGCCGGGGACGGAGGGCTCCTCTACCAGGCCCGGGTGGCCGAACTCGTGTCCACTGGACGGTCGTTCGCGCGGTTCGGCGAGGACGGGCAGGTCGTCTTCAAGGCGGAGATCGGGGCGGTGACGGAGGGGGCCTGCCAGATCCAGGGGGTCTGGGTCGCTCCGGAGCACCGGGGGCGGGGGCTCTCCGAGACGGGGATGGCGGCGGTCCTGGAGGTCGCGTTGCGGGAGGTGGCGCCGGTGGTGTCGCTGTACGTCAACGACTTCAACCTGCGGGCCCGGGCCGCGTACCGGCGGGTGGGGTTCCAGGAGGTCGGGGCGTTCATGAGCGTGCTGTTCTGAGCGGCCCGTTCGGGCCGCGCGGGGCGCTGTTGGGATCTTCGGCCGCGCCGCGGGGCCGCTGGTAGTAACGTCCGGAGCATGGATCAGCTGACCGGGGTGACGATCGGGGCCATCGACCTCGCGGACTGGGCGCCGCAGGCGCTGGAGGTCCAGGCGGTGGCGTTCGGGCTGACGCCCGAGGAGGTCGCGGTACGGCTGCACATCGTGGGGCGGCACGCCCAGCAGCCGGGGGTGATCGCGCTCGGGGCGATGAGCGGGGGGCGGCTGGTCGGGTTCGGGTACGGGATGCCCAACCAGCGGGAGCACTGGTGGAGCACGGTGATCGAGCCCTACCTGGCCGCCCGCGGGTACGGGGACTGGCTGGACGGGGTCTTCGCCGTCACCGAACTGCACGTGCTGCCGGAGTTCCAGGGGCAGGGGGTCGGTTCGCGGATCATCCGGACGCTGTGCGAGGGGTCGGGGCTGGAGCGGAGCATCCTCTCGGCGATCGACGCGGAGACGCCGGCGCGGCGGCTCTACCGGGCGCTGGGGTACCGGGACCTGGCGCGGGCGGTGCGGTTCCCGGCGACGGACCGGCTGTACGCGGTGATGGGGGCGCCGTTGCCCCTGCGGGGGGCCGGGGGGTAACTGCCTTCGGGGTGAGGGGAGTTGGCGGGTCCCGCGGGTCAGAGGGCGTCGGCGAACTCGAGGTAGAGCTCGGCGTCCTCGCGGCGGTCCGCGGTGAGGGCACGGAGCGCGAGGTCGACAGCGCGGAAGAGGGTCCAGCCGCGGAGGCGGTCCTGGTCGACCTCGAGGGCTTCGGAGAGCCGGCCCAGGCGGCGGCGGACGGCGGCGGGGGCGCCGGGGGAACCGAACAGGGTGTCGGCGCGGTCCAGCGCCAGCCGGGCCAGGTCGTAGGCGCGTTCGCCGGCCAGCGGGCGCGGGTCGACGGCCAGCCAGGGGGCGCGGTCGGCGGCCAGGACGTTGCCGTGGTGGAAGTCGCCGTGCAGGAGGAAGGACTCGTCGGCGGAGCCGGCCAGGCCCCGTGCGGTGTCCAGGGCCTCGGCGATCAGCGGCCGCGCCTCGGCGGCGACGGGGTGGGGGAGTTCCGCGAGACGGGCGGCGGCGTCGACCCGCTGGGAGAGCCCGGGGAACGGGTGGCCCTCGGGGAGATCCGTCCAGAGGCGGTGCAGCAGGCTGGTGGCCTCCAGCATGGCCTTGGGCTCGGCGAGGGAACGCAGCGGGATCCCGCCGTGGAGGCGTTCGAGCAGCAGGACGCCCTCGGCGGGGGCGGAGTCGAGCAGGAGGACGGCTCCGCGGCCGGCCCAGTGGGCCAGGGCGGTGTGCTCGTGGACGGTCTCGGGGGTGGGGAAGCCGATCTTGAGGACGGCGGGGGAGAGGTCGTCGCGGTGGACGTACGCGACGAGGCTGAGGCTGCCGCCGGGGTCGAGGACCCGTTCCAGGGTGAGGTTCCAGGCGGCCAGGTGGGCGGCGGTCCTGGCGGGGAGGGTGGCGAGCCAGGGGTGGGCGGCTTCGCCTTGGGTGGCGGTGACGCTGTGCGTCAGCCAGGTGGGGACGGTGATGGTGGGTTCGGCTCCCGACATGGGTCCATTGTGGGGGTTTGGGGTGGGGGGTGGGCTCTCGGGAGGGTGGGTGGCGGGGGTGGCTCCGGGGGTGGTCGCTCCGGGG
>NZ_JBHUAL010000111.1:30293-30601 GCF_042789775.1 Kitasatospora sp. NPDC056800
CCCCCCCCCCGCCCCGGGGGGGGGGGGGGGGGGGGGGGCGGCCCCGGGGGGGGGTCGCTCCGGGGGCTGGATGATTTTCAGACTGCCAACCCTGGAGGTGGGGCGTTCAGACCGTTGGCAGTCTGAAAATCACCCGTCACGCCCCTCTCCGCGGCCACCCCCTGCGCCACCCCCGCCCGCGGCGCGTCCCTCTCGCCAGAGGGGAGGGGCGGGTGGGTGGGGGTGGGGGAGGGGGCCTGGGTGCGGGAGGTGGGGGCTGAGGGGGGTGGGGGGGTTGCGGGGGCGGGGGGGGTGGGCGGGGGAGCGGG